>JALUTJ010000413.1:1431-2839 GCA_027057985.1 Chromatiales bacterium | reverse complement strand
CTTGAGGCCGGTTTGGGAGTGGGGCGGACCATTCCATTAGGTCTTTCATTTTGTATTACTTCAGGCAAAAATCGCTTCAAGGCAAGACCCGTACTGACTTGAGTAAAATACTCATAGAAAGACCACAGTTTTATGTCGGCACAATACAACATATTCTGTAAACTGTGGCGTATCCCTGATTATTCTGTATGGCCTACATACATGTAGGGTGGTAGCAGTTGTTTTGGCTGTGTCAGTAGCTTGACATCCCGGCATATGTAAATACAATGTATTTATGATTAAATTCGAATGGGATGCCATCAAGGCAGCATCAAACAAAAGGAAACACGGTGTTACCTTTGAAGAAGCGAAATCGGTATTCTACGATGACTTCGCAATTCAGTTCTTCGATGATGAAAACTCGGAAGATGAGGACAGGTTTCTCCTGTTGGGCCGCAGTAATCAATCCAGGGTGCTACTCGTCTGCCACTGCGAAAGAGAATCAGGCAGCATTATTCGGATCATATCAGCTCGTAAAGCAACAGCAAAAGAGCGTAGGCTCTATAAAGGTGAAGCATCATGAAAAAAGAGTATGATTTATCCAGGATGAAATCACGCAAAAATCCTTACGCATCAAAACTGAAAAAGCCTGTGACGATGAGGCTTGGTGAAGATGTTATCAATTATTTCAAGGCTATGGCTGAGGAGTCAGGTGTTCCCTACCAGAGCTTAATCAATTTATACCTACGTGACTGCGTCGCGCAGCATCGTAAGGTTGATATATCGTGGAATCGTAAACCCTGACAATTTTTACATTGACTGGCGAAAAAGTGGCCGAACCACGTTCTCTATGATGTTACAGGCATAGGAGGACAGGTCAATGAAATCACGCGAACCTGTCTTCATAACAGGGTTTTTGACATCCCGCCGTGTGGCTTGACAGATTATCGATACATATAGAGTATTATGGGTTAGATATCGATAGGAGGTGTCATGACATCAGTAACTGTTTCTCCTAAATACCAAGTGGTTATCCCAAAAGAAGTGCGTGAATCTATGGGTATTGTCTCTGGTCAGAAGATGCACATTCTGACTTACCAGAACCGCATTGAACTCATCCCTATCCGTCCTATGAAAAAGATGAGGGGGTTTCCTGAAAGGGATAGATACCAGCGTAAAAAGAGATAAGGACAGGGTATGAATGTCGTGGATTCATCTGCTTGGTTATCCTATTTTGCGGGTGATAAGGGCGCTGCTGCATTTGCAAAGCCGATAGAATTTATTGATGATCTGCTGGTTCCCGGTATTACGCTTACAGAAGAAGGGACATAGGGTCATATATGGTCCGCCCCGTATTGCAAGTACAAAGTTTCTGTTCGGCATGAAGAGTATTGCTCCCATATATCCGGCCTATTCATGAGGTTCTATA
>JALUTJ010000413.1:0-1421 GCA_027057985.1 Chromatiales bacterium | reverse complement strand
TCAGGTCTTTCTTTTTGCATGGTTAACTATCCGGCTTGTCATAGAACAATGCCGCTCAAAGTATTCTCCCAGCGCTTTCAGAGGGGATAAGCAGGGGGCGGATGACGTTTTCTCTGATGTTATATACGCATTAAAAGAGGGTGTTCAATATTCTATGTCACGCAAAGTAACAGTGCGATGTACTCATCCAACCGGCTTTCAAAAGCGACGGCTGAGCAAGGCGTTAACCATTAGAAAAATGCTTATCAATCTTATCAAGCAGTTTAAGGCCCTTCTTCGCGTTGCCGCTGGCGGCAAGCGCACGAAACCGTATCTCGCTGTCAAATTCAGCAAGCGCCTGGGTAGATAATTCCTCAATTAATTTATTGATGCTCACATGTCTGTGCTGCGCCAATGCTTTCAGGCGTCCATGCTTGTCGTCCGGTATGCGTATAGTTAATGTGGCCATAATTCTTAACCTCTTAAAAATGCAGCAGGCGTCATAATCCGCAGGTCTGGAAACTTAAGCTCTGCGTTTTTCAAATCACTGATATTATTGGTGACGATATGGCTGGCATTACCAGCCAGAGCCAGTTCAATTAAAAAATTATCACCCTCATCCGGGACATTGGGGCGCCAAAGGTAATAAATTGGCGTCCACTGGCAAACGCTGTAATAAGCGTTCAGCAATGCTCTTGTCTCCTTGTTGGTAAGCGGGCAGGCAGCCTGGATTCTTTTGCGCTTGATAACATCCTCACACTCCTGAAACAAGGCATTGCTAATCAACGGGTTACGCTTTCCTTCCAGGCACTGCCGTATAATTTCACGGCTCCCCCCTCTCTTACCGATAAGGGCGCTGACAATAACGCTGGTATCAATAACAATTGTATCAGCCATAGCGCTGATGATAGCATATATGCAACCAAATAAAGAAGCGGCTTGGCAAGCTTAGTCAACCAGATTACAAAACGGCGGACTGATGCAAGTCGCCTCACCGCGTTTTGAGGCGCTTTGAAATAGTGACCTGTTCATGCCTGGTACCCATTCGCCCATAACAGGCGCATAATGCGGCTATGGATAGCACGGTCACCCTGCCAACATGGTTGTTTGTGCTGTTGCTGCTGTTTGCGGCAGTGATGGTGCTGGATCGTATCCTGATGCCTGGCATCCGCTGGTATCTGCGCCGCCGCGTTAACCGGGTGATCGAGGAAATCAACACCCGGCTGGATATCGAAATCCGGCCTTTCCAGCTCACCCGCAGACAGGCGCTGATTGATCAGCTGGTGTTCGACGACAAGGTGGTGGCGGCGATTCGTGAATACGCCGCCGAGCACAACATGCCCACCGAAGTGGCGCAGGCCAAGGTGCAGAAATACGCCAACGAAATTGCGCCTGCATTCAATGCCTATATTTATTTCCGCTTCGGTTACTGGCTGGCGAAA
>JALUTJ010000412.1 GCA_027057985.1 Chromatiales bacterium | reverse complement strand
CCTTTTTCATGGCCAAATAGCTCGCTTTCGAGCAGGGTATCGGTGAGTGAGCCGCAGTCGATAACCACGAAAGGTCTGTCTGCAAACTGGCTGCCAAAGTGAATCGCCCTTGCCGCCAGCTCCTTGCCGGTGCCGGATTCACCCTGGATAATCACGTTACAGCGGATATCGGAAATCTTGTTGACGAGGTGAAAGATTTCCTGCATTGCCGGGGTATTGCCGATCATGCCAAAGGTTTCACCATCCGGTTGTAATTGCTGCCGTAACAGGCGGTTTTCCTGCAGCAGGGCCTGGTGTCCCAGGGTTTTTTCGATCAGGATTTGCAGTTCATCCATGTCGAAGGGTTTCTTGATAAAGTCGGAGGCACCAAGTCGCAGCGCCTCGATGGCATCATCCACATTGGCATAGCCGGTGATAATAATAAAAGGAATGTCAGGGTCGATTTCGCGCACCGCCTGCAACAGTTCTACCCCGGTCATTTTAGGCATGCGCAGATCGCTGACAAAAAGATCGGCGCCTTCCTTCTTAAAATGTTCAAGTGCCATGGCGGGCAGGCGAAACACGGTGCAGGAATAACTGGCCTCTTCACTGAAACGCAGCATCAGCTCACCTGCATTGGGATCATCATCAACAAAAATAATTCTTGGCTTGTCGGTTAAAAGCTTAGTCATGGTTATTGTTTACCGGTAACGTAATGGTGGCAATCACACCACCCTGTGGGTGATTGTCGATTTGCAGGCTGCCCTGATGCGATTCAATTATACCCAAACTGATGGATAAACCCAGACCACTGCCTTCTCCTTCTTCCTTGGTAGTAAAAAAAGGATCATAAATATTCTGCAATACACCCTCATCGATACCTTCACCCTGGTCGTGGATAGTGACTTTAAGTTCCCTGTCGTTGATTTCAACCTCGATATCGATCACCGCGTTATTCGGGCTGGCCTGTATGGCATTGAGTAACAGGTTGATTACTACCTGCTGCAACTGCGCCTGGTCGCCATGATAAAGCGCGTCACCGTGGTAATGCAGCCGAATATCGATATGACGAGACTTTGCGGTTTGCTGTACCAGGGTGATGGATTTTTCCAGCCAGTCCTTGATACTGAAATCATGCAGGGTGGGTGGCATCTGTCGTGCAAAGTTCAGAATGCCTTTTATAATTTCAGATGCACGCAGGGTTTCATTACGCAGTGCATCGATATCATGCAGCAGGCGCTGGCGTTCTTTTTCATCAAACTGTTCGGTATGTTTTTTTATCGCACGGCTGATCAGGGTGCTATAGGAAAGAATATTATTTAACGGGTTATTGATTTCATGGCCAATACCTGCTGCCATCTGTCCGATACTCGCCAGCTTGTTGGATTGCAGCACCATGGTCTGAGCCCTGTCACGTTCACGCTGGGTATGTACCAGTGTGTCGGCCATGTAGTTGAATGAAGATGACAGGGTTTTGATTTCAGAAATGGTTTGCCGGATATCGGCACGCTGGTTGTATCGACCATCGGCAAAGTTTTTTAACTGGCCTGCCAGTTCACAAATGGGTCGGGAAATTTTACGAACCATAAAGCCGGTTAGAAGCAGGGTTATCAGCAGTGCAGTTGCCGCAAAGAACCAGATGGCAATGCGGTTATTCTGGAACGGAGCGAAAAGAACATTTTTATCGACCTCAATGGCGACCACCCATTCGATCAGGCGGTTGGGATAGGGAAAGAAACTGGTAAAGTAAATCAGCGTATCGGTCTGTGGTAGTACGCCTTCCTGATTTTCCGGACTGTCTTCAAGTAGAACGGGCCTGAGTGCCTGTTCGAGGTAGATATTGCGACTTCGATTGCGCGTAATATGCAGGTTATTGCGCTCATCATAAACCAACAGGCTATTGCGATCACTGTCATCGGGATTATTTTCCACCATAAACAGCTTACCGTTATAAAGGTGAGTAAAATTATTCAGAATGCGGTCGAGCTGTTCACCATTGAGTGTCACTACCAGGCTACCGAGCCAGGTCTCATTGTCATAAAGTGGTACCACGTAATCCAGTAATGGCCGTAAAGCAGAATGATTCTGTTCCAGTGCATGGTGCGGCAGGGTAACAAAGGCAACCTCGTTGGCAGGCAGATCTTTAATTTGTTGCAGAAAAGCTGGTGCTGCCACCTGGTGTTCAACATAGTTGATGCCGAGCAGACTTTCATACTGCGCCTGGCTGGTCTTGTTCTTGCTGACCTTGACCAGGGTATCACCCCGATAATCGAGCACGCGGATGGTAAAGTCGCCGGGAATAATGGTCTGGAAACCTTTGAGGTAGCGGTTTAGCTTGCGACGCAGCAGACGTACCGAGGGATGGCTTTCATCATCGTGTACCGATTGCAGCACAGGCATGAATTCACGCATGGCACTGGCACGGGAAATACCCAGTACCAGGTTGCGGGCATCCTGCATTTCGTGGCTGATTTCCACCGTTATTCGATCCAGGTTTCCCAGCATCTCGCGGCGAATTTCACGCTGGTAGTTGTTTTCACTGTAATAACTGGCGAGCAGTGCCAGCGCCACCAGCGGCAATACCGTGGCAAGAAAGACCGAGATAAAGATATGACTGCGAATGCGCAAAACAGCACCCCGTTACCAGTAAAGAGACTGCAGTTTACCGTGGAATTTCTGTTTCGGGAAATAGTCAATTCTCAACCGAGCGCGTATAATTTGAATTTTTATTTCGGGAGAACATCAGGTGAGAATTTGCTGGCCACAGGCAACCATGATTTTACTGGTCATCATTCTGGGAATCAGCAGCATGCTCAGCGGTTGCGGTAAACGAGGGCCGTTGTATATTCCCGATGAAAATAAAACCACTCAACAATAACCTGCCTGGAAATACCTATGGATTATTTTAGTTACCGCGACGATCGCCTGTTTGCGGAAAATGTCGCGGTTGAAGATATTATCAAGCAGCATGGTACACCTTGCTATATTTATTCCCGTGCCACGCTACAACGACACTGGCATGCCTTCGATGCAGCACTGGCCGCACATGATCACCTGGTCTGCTTTGCGGTAAAAGCCAACTCCAATCTTGCTGTGCTAAATGTGCTGGCAAAACTCGGTTCCGGTTTTGATATTGTTTCCGGCGGTGAGCTGGAGCGGGTGCTGTCAGCAGGTGGTGATGCCGGCAAGGTTCTGTTTTCGGGTGTGGGCAAGACGGCAGATGAGATGCGGCGGGCGCTTGAAGTGGGGATTCGCTGCTTTAATGTCGAGTCCGAAGCAGAGCTGGAACTGTTAAACCAGGTTGCTGGCGAGATGGGGGTTAAGGCCCCGGTTTCGATTCGCGTCAATCCGGATGTAGATGCCAGAACCCATCCTTATATTTCAACCGGCCTCAAGGAAAACAAGTTTGGTATTGATATCGCGCTGGCTCCGGCGGTGTATGAGCGTGCCGCAAAAATGGAACATATCCGTATCGAGGGTGTGGACTGTCATATTGGTTCACAGCTGACCGAGATCCGTCCCTTTGTTGATGCGCTTGAGCGTGTACTGCACCTGGTCGATACCCTGGCAGAAAAGGGCATTCAGCTGCATCATCTTGATCTCGGTGGTGGTCTGGGCATTCAGTATGATAATGAAACCCCGCCACTGCCACAGGAATATGCCAGTGCCCTGTCAGAAAAACTCGCTAATCGCGATTTACAGATTATGATCGAGCCGGGTCGGGCGATTGCCGGCAATGCCGGTATCCTGGTAACCCGGGTACAGTATCTCAAGAACAATGATGACAAACATTTTGCCATTGTCGATGCAGCCATGAATGACCTGATGCGGCCATCGTTATACGGTGCCTGGCAGGCTATCGTGCCGGTAACGATAAAAGAGGGTAAGGCCGTTAATTACGATATTGTTGGCCCGGTCTGTGAAACCGGTGATTTCCTCGGCAAGGATCGTGCACTGGTACTTGAAGCCGGTGACCTGCTGGCGGTGCGTTCATCGGGGGCCTATGGTTTCACCATGAGTTCCAATTATAATTCACGTCCTCGCGCAGTTGAGATCATGGTCGATGGTGACAAGGTTCATGTAGTACGAGAACGGGAAACGATTCAAAGTCTGTTTGCCAACGAACATATTATTGAATAAAACATTTCCTGAACCTGAAGAAGCTGAACTGCTGCAGCGACAGCCTGTGATGGTCAGTGACCATCAGGGAGTTATTGCGGCAGAGGTTTAAGATTAAAGTACTTTGCATAGAGCCAGGCACTGACTGTGAGCAAGGTGTAGATGGTGGTAATAAAGATCAGCTGTTCCGGCTGGTGCTCATATTCGTAATATAAAATCAGTATCGTGCCTGTTAGTAAACCGATAATAGCAAGCAGGGTTATAATAGCCGAGGAATTTGTCCTCTGCTGAATTTTAAAATTCGCATAGGCCATCAACAATGAAACCAGCAGAAAGGTGACACTGCCAAACTCAAGAATAACCTGCAGGTTGCCGGCAAGAATAAGCATAATGGCAAAGCTGGACATGGCCAGGATGGCATTGACCGGGATAAAGCGATGACGATGCGAGAGAACATCCGGCATATAACCATCACCAGCAATCACGGCCATTTGCCGCGAAGCACCAAATACCGTACCACTAATCGCGCTACTGGTAGCTAATAGCGCACCAATAATGACAAGATCGGTTCCCCAGTTGCCAAGAATATTACCGGCACCAGCAGCAAGGGCATATTCCTTATCACGAATAATATCGGCAAAAGGAATCGTTAGAATTGCACCGAGCGCGATAACAACGTAGATCAGTACAGCAAGAAAAACAGCAGAATAAATTGCTCGCGGAATATTGCGTTCCGGTTTTTCCATTTCATTAACCGCATTGATGACCAGCTGAAAACCTTCATAGGCGACAAAAGTTAATGCGGCCACAATCAGAATCTGATGAAAAGAAGTATCTCCATTATTCGCCAGTAATTTTGGCAGGGTGGTGTTGCTGTTATTGATCAGAACAAACGAGATCACAACAAGAATAACCAGCTTGGTATAGACCATCAGGTCTTCAATCTTGCCCATGCCTTTTACGCTCCAGACATTGATCAGGGTAAAGACCAGGATAATGGAAATTGCAACCAGTTTTCGAATCCATTCATTGTCAGCAAAACTGAAATCACTAATGGCATAGGAAGCAAAGGTATAGGCATAAAGCGCCAGGGTACTGATATAACCAAAGATAACCCACCAGCCAATCAGCGATGCCGCAAAAGGGGATTGTGGAAAAGTTTTTTTATAAAAAGAATAGGTCGCACCTTCATCCTTGTAATAAACCCCGAGCTTTATATAAGAATAAGCTGCCAGTGCGGCAATCAGCCCGCCTATCGCAATAGCAAGCGGAGTATAAACACCGATCAGTGATACCGAGATACCCAGCACGGTAAAGATGCCTCCACCAACCATACCCCCAAGGGCAATGGCAATCAGTTCAGGAACACCCAGGGATTTATTGCGTTTTCTAAAGCAGGACTTGTTATTGACGTGATTCATCTGCCCAGCATAACAGAAATTACTGTTGCCACCAAAAACCACAACTGGTTTTATTCAGGATCTGATCATAAAAAACGGTTTCAGCCTGCTGGCATTGAGCGGCACCGTAACAGACATGCAGTGGTAACAGGTGCTCCTCACGAGGATGGCAGTAACTGGCATACGGTGCCTGCTGCCAGTGAATCAGCCTGTCACTTCGTTGTTGCTGTGTGAGTTCAGGGTCGCTCATGGTTTGTTTTAACCATTGCTGGAAGGCTTCGTTTTTATCATCGCTCGCCTGCATACGCATCATCGCCGGCAGGTTATGGAAGGAAAACCCGGAACCCAGTACGAGTAGATTATTTTTGTCCAGCATCGAGATGACTTTGCCAACTTCAATATGCATCCTGGCATCGAGTGATTTTAAAAGCGAAACCTGGATACAGGGAATATCGGCTTCCGGGTACATGATCTTCAGTGGCACAAAAAGACCATGATCAAAACCTCGCGCTTCTTCAACTACGGCTTTAATATTATGTCTGTTGAGAAGTGTCAGCAGTGAATCGGCAAGTTCAGGCTGGCCAGGTGCAGGATAAGTGATCGTATAGCTTTCTTCAGGGAAACCGTAATAATCATAAACAAGTTCAGGTTGTGGTTGATGGGTGATTCTCACCTCTTCTGCTTCCCAGTGTGCACTGATAACGATAATGGCTTCGGGGCGTGGAATAATACCAGCCATGTGTTGTAGAAATTGAACCATCTTCTGGTGGTGGCGGTCACCAAGTAAAGGTAAGGGGCCACCACCGTGCGGGATAAAAAGTGCCTGCATAAAACGTTCTGCCTTATAAATGTAACTGTGGTATACGCAGTTTTATTATTTTGTCATTAAACTTCTGTAATAACAGCTCGGTTACCACAGCAGTAACGACAAAAGCCGCCAGAATATAGAGTACCTGTAGAGAGTCC
The DNA here is from genome assembly GCA_027057985.1 of Chromatiales bacterium. Lineage (GTDB taxonomy): Bacteria > Pseudomonadota > Gammaproteobacteria > UBA6429 > Thiohalophilaceae > JAGLTQ01. The sequence goes on along the minus strand of JALUTJ010000412.1, from coordinate 2,443 downwards.
CGGCTGACATAATAAAGGGCAAGTAACATAGCAGTAAGGCTGAACAGGGCAGCAAGCAGCACCAGAAATTTCAGTCCCACCGTCAGCCTTTCCCACACGGCAACATCACGGGCACCCTTAAGATTCAGCAGTACGAAAAATATGACGATGCCGGTTGTGAAAATAGTACGCCACAGGCCGGAGATCTCATTACTCATAAAAGTCGTGGCATAGTTACCAAAGGCCTTGGCAATGAGGCTAAGTGAAACCACGGCAGCAAAATACAGTATAATGCTCATACTGCAGGTAAAAGTACCAACACCAAAGGCCTGCGACAGGTATTCGACAATACCTCCGGAGGAAGGATAGGTTGCGCCCAGCTTGCCGAGTGAATAGGCACTTAGCATGGCAATCAGGCCACCGATAATGAAAGAGATATAAACCGCACTACCGGCAATGGCGCTGGCTTCCCCCAGCAGAGCAAAAATACCGGCACCAACCATGGCACCAATACCCATGGAAACGGCGGACCAGAAGCCAATTGGTTTATTCGTAGTATGCATTGAGACTGAACTCCGACTTGAGAAAAAGCAGACCTGAATATAACGTATATCTGTCCATAAAACAGTTCTAATATGTCATAATATTTACAACAGACAGGCAGGCAAAAAATGGCAGGCATTCGACATCATTATTCACTTCTTCCCCCGGTAATAAAATTCCTGCTGCTCTCGAATATCGTGGTTTACATCCTGGAGATGTATTTTCCGGGGCCAATCTTTACTCGCTTTGCCTTGTGGCCGGTAACACCGGGCTACCTGCAGGCAACGCTGCAGCTTTTTCCTTTTGAGTGGTGGCAGCTTGTCAGCTATGGTTTTTTACATGGCAGCTTTACCCATATCTTTCTAAATATGTATGCCCTGTGGCTATTCGGTGTTGGGCTGGAAAATCGGTGGGGTTCAAAAAAGTTTGCCATTTATTACCTGGTCTGTGTCATCGGTGCGGGTTTAACTCAGCTACTCTACCAGGACATAACCGCTAACTACGCCTTTACGATTGGTGCCAGTGGCGGGGTGTTTGGCGTGTTGCTGGCCTTTGGCCTGTTCTTTCCCAATCAGGTATTGCTACTGCTCATTCCCCCCATACCCATCAAGGCAAAATGGCTGGTGATTATCTATGGTGGTATCGAGCTCGTATTCGGTGTTACCGGGACAGAAGATGGTGTTGCGCACTTTGCCCATCTTGGCGGGATGTTGTTTGGATTTTTACTCATTATTTACTGGATGAAAAATAATAACCGCAAAACACGGAACGATCATGGCTGAAAAAATTCATAACGTTGCAACCAATATTATTTCCGGTTTTCTCGGTGTTGGTAAAACTACGGCAGTACTGAATCTGTTTGAAAATAAACCGGCAGATGAAAAATGGGCCGTGCTGGTCAATGAATACGGCAAGATCGGGATTGATGGTCATCTCTACCAGTCACGTGGCATCGAGGTACGAGAAATATCCGGTGGCTGTATCTGCTGTGCCCAGGGCGTGGCTTTGCAGGTGGCGATAAATCGCATGTTGCACGACACCAGACCAGACCGCCTGATTATCGAATCCAGCGGCATTGGTCATCCGGGTGGAGTATTAAAAACATTAGCGGGTGAAGGCTTTAAAGAAGTGCTGGCACTGAAGGCCGGCATCTGTCTGATCGATCCCGAGAACCTGCTTAACCCGGCTTACCGTGACAATGAATTATTTCAGGAACAGATTCAGTATGCAGATGTACTGGTCGCAAATAAAACCGATCTCGCTTCCGCCGAAGCACTGGCTGCCTTTGAGCAGCTGGAACAGACTCTGGAAAAAGAAAAGCAGCTCATCACCACCACAACCCGGGCCAGGCTAAAGCCACAATGGCTCGATTATGCCCATACACCGCATACACACCGGTTTAGTTTCAAAAAACTACCCCTTAAGCAGGAGAAAAGCTGGCAGACGCAGAGTTACCAGTTTGACAGGGATAAAGTTTTCAACCTCGAAGCACTGACAAACTACCTGCAACAGCTGGCTGTGATACGGCTTAAGGGACTGGTAAAAACCGATTCAGGCTTTTACCTGCTCAATCTCGCAACCGCTTCGCTGGACATAGAAAAACTCCCCAAACCTGGCAGTGAAAAATGGAATTATATCGAGGTCATTAATGATGAGCTCGATATCAACACCATTGAGCAAAAGTTATCAGCCTGTATTGTATAGTAGCCTTTTCCCTCTCCCACAGGGAGAGGGTTAGGGTGAGGGTAAATAAACAATTAATATCACCCCACCCCTACCCTCCCCTTGAAGGGGAGGGTGTTTTATTGTTGGTCATGCTCACAGAATAAATTCTGATAGACATGCAAATAACTTTGCGCCTTCGCGCCTTTGCGGTGAATCATTTTGTCGGCTCTGCTTCGCTTGAGCCGACCTACCGCGA
>JALUTJ010000411.1 GCA_027057985.1 Chromatiales bacterium | reverse complement strand
GGTACACTTGACATGTGCACCGCGGATGATTTTCTTTACGTCCTTTTTTCTGGCAAGTTAAACTCCATAGAGCTTGATATCGACAGTAACTTCTCAAAACTCATGCATATTTATAAGCGGCAGACCGGAGAGTATCTCGGAAGCATTGAATTACCCGGGCTGACGAATGCGTTTCATGTTTATCAAAACCGTATATTTGTCATTCAACACGGTAAAGAGTCGAGTTGGGTTGTGGCGTATGATTTGTCAAAAACACTTGCTGCACTGCAACAGGAAGAAGGAAACGCCAACATGACTTCGTCAGGAAAACGCAGACCTTGATGACACTTTCCTTGTAGGCAATTTTCGGGTTATTTCATCAAATTTACTTTTTTTATATAAATTAACGATTAGAAACACAGGGGCAGTCATAAATGCGGAACGCAAAGCAGACAAATATAACCAGCTACGCAATTTTTTGGTTGCTCATATTCATCGGCTTCGTCCGAAGTCTTCTCGAGTATTATTTTTTTAACTATGCCCATTTTGATTCGGAACTTTATAATTACTGGTCTCACAGATTCCAACTGACAGTTATCGCCTTTTTTGTCCTTAACTATTACATTATTTGCATTATTGTTGCCAGGTTGGCAAAGCTTCCTTTTAAAAAGGTAGAACGTTCTTTTGCCCCTTATATTATTATTATTCTCTTATCACCAATCGTAGACCGCTTGCTTGGCAACCGCTCTGCCTATGTTTATTTGACAAAAATTGATTTCTTCTCAGCATATTCGATGTGGCCCGGCGTTTTTACTGTGATGCTTCTTACTTTTGCTTTTTGTGGCATCTTTGTTTATAAGCACTCTGGTATAATCCGCGGATGTTTCACTTTTCTCATTCTGACTTCACATTATTACGTGATTGTGTCATCATTTCCGATTAAATTTGCCCTTTGGTTTGTCAATTTCGCTGCCGAGCCACTTCCCTTGCAACTCAACCTAAAAGACAACCAGGTCAATTCAATCAATTCGATCATCTACCTGGTTCTTGCCATAATTACTCTGCTTTTGATCTACAGAACAGAGAACCCTGTCAAATTCAAACAGCTCATACATGCGCATTTCAGGCCGCTCCGGCTGCTGAATTATCTGCTGCTGGTTGTGCTTGGCTTCATCCTGGTGAATGATGTGAATCTCTTCAGACTTTTCATGTTGGGTGCGACACTTGTTGCTGTAGGCTGTGTATTTCAGTTTGCTATTTTGATAAATGATCTGTGGGATAACAAGATCGACAGGCATGCGCAAAGTGTCAGGGGGGCGGCTAATTCTCCCATGCATCTTCGAGAAATAAAACAATTATCACACATCTGTCTCACCTTTGCCATTTTTATCAGCTTGTTTCTCTCCAGGGATGCGCTGTATATGGTCATCATCATGGCTGTCCTCTCATATATTTACAGCGCTCCTCCTTTCAGGCTGAGATCGAAAGTCGCCTCATCCATGATCATTGGTTTGGTGTCGGGCTTGTGTGTCCTCATCGGGTATCTTTCCCAGGTGCCAATCTACAACTTGACATTCGATACTTTCTCCATCGCGCTGGTTGTGGCTTTAGGCATGGGATTGGGAAGCAATGTCATTGATCTCAAGGATGAAGTGAGCGATAGAGCAAACAACGTGATGAGTCTCGCTGTGAAATATGGCTCCACAGAAGCCAGAAAGATTATTGCCGTACTGGCATTCACCGGATATTTATTGATTTCCTTTCAATTATTTCATCTTTATGAGGATATTTTCTTCCTTCTCGCAGGGAGCATTTTTGCACTGGCAAGCGGATATACGATTCTTTATTATGCAAACAAAATGTACTTCGATAAGACAATTTTTTTATTACAAAATGCGGCTCTTCTATCAATCATTATTCTGCTCATCAGGTACTGATTATTCTCAGTTAAATTGAAAATGGTCTGATAAATTAATAACCCTGAGTGAGATAACGGTATGGAAAACAGGGTCATCCTGGTTGATGAAAATGACCGAAAAATCGGAGAAGCTGAGAAAATGCAGGCCCACATTGATGGAAATCTACACCGTGCTTTTTCGATTTTTGTCTTTAATTCCAATGGTAAAACACTTCTTCAAAAAAGAGCAAAAACAAAATATCATTCAGCGAGCTTATGGTCGAATACATGCTGTAGCCATCCTAAACCTGGAGAAGTTTTAGAAAATGCAGCAAGAAGAAGGCTCTTGGAAGAGATGGGCTTTGAATGCCAGCCGGTGAAGGTATTTAGCTTCAGGTATAAAATCGAATTCAATAACAAGCTTATCGAACATGAATATGATCATGTATTTGTCGGTTATTTTGATGGTGATCCCGTTCCAAATCAAAACGAAGTAGATGCGTGTAAATGGGTTGATATAGGCGCAATCCTTTCAGAATTAAGAATCAATTCTGAAAAATATACTTATTGGTTTAAAATTGCCTTTCTACGATTACTTTCGCAACTCAAAAAAATCAACACAATAACCTTCCAATAACATGGAGAACGTTTTTGTCCTATGTCAAACAACTTACTATCCAAATTTTTTCCAGAACTGTGTTGCTTCGAGAAAAATTGAGCATTCTGCGTGATAATATAAATCATCTACTCAGATGAGAAAGGATTGCCTTGATATTACGTTTTTTTAGACAGAGAAGGGCTGCCGGAGATGAAAAGGCCTTGAGTTTTGTTGTAAACATCGCTCGAACCTTGAAAAGTCAGATAGTTTTTTATTTTTCGTTCTCACTATACGGTTATCAAGGTATTCAAATCAAGAAGGTGATCAATGACTAATTTACCCAAATCCCTACGCCTGCTGATCAGC
>JALUTJ010000410.1 GCA_027057985.1 Chromatiales bacterium | reverse complement strand
GGAAATACAGGAGCCTGCTGCGCGTGCTTTCTCCCAGATGGGTTGAATATGCTGTGGATAGTTAATCACGATCCGACAATAAGTAAAGCTGGAGATGGTCGTGTTATAACCATTGGCACAGGCATTAGCGGTCGAGGTGCCTGCATTTAGCGGAGAAACCGGCACATCGGTGTAATCAATCGTGAAAGAGGTATCAGCAGAGCGATTGGCTGCGACTTCATCGGTCCAGACATCGGTATATACCAGATCGGTCGAAGGTTTTAGATCAGCACAGGGTGACGAATTGGTTGGCAGGCAACTCTGCCGTGCCCGGGTCTCGGCCATGGTTTCACCGATTTCTGCCCACATGCTATCGAGCGAGTAGGGAAAGCCGATACCGGTTGTGGCTGCACCCTGATTAAAGGTGGATGACCTGTCAGGTCGGCCATGGGGTTTATTACCTGCCTGGTTATTGGTGTTATGCACATGACAACCCACACATTCAAGGGTTTCACCGGGCTTGACCTTGAACCAGGATTGATGGCGATTGCTAATACGATGGCCATCCTTGTCGAGGATCGATAATGTCAGCGGAACATTGGCCGGCACTTTTATTTTGACCGACCCATCCGGTTCTATCGGTGCATAGCCGATTATCTCACGCATTCCCTGCTGTGCACTTCGGCCAAAGGCGGTACCGGCAAGACGTTTGGTATTTCTGTCTGGTAGATCCACGGCCTTGATAATGCGTATAAAGCGGGCGGGACGATCATCGGCAACAGTATTTTTTGGATTAGCCATTTCTGCCGGGGTATCGATAGTGATGGGTTGACCATCGTTATCCATGGTTGGCAGGCTGGTACCATAGGCACCAAAGTTACCATCAAAATCATAGACGCTGCGGATATGCAGTACACCGACACCTTCATCGGCATAGCCTTTATTGATATCTTCAGAGACACCAGGCAGCTTGTCAAAAATTACCGGTGGTAGATCCCGGTCATAGGCCATGACGATTTCACTAATAATAGTATCGTTTTCAGGCAGTAGCAGGGGAACCTGGGTATCTTTATCTGCATCGACAAGAAAGATGCCATAGCTCGGAGGGGCGGCAACAGCATTGGGATCATTTAACTGGGCATTACTGGCAAGGCTGCAGGGAATGATGCGTGAAGACAGATCCGCCGGGTTTTCATAGATGCGGCATGCACTCCAGCTCATCAGGTAACGGTTAGTACCATCAAGCATGGGGTAAACCGCGTTGTAATAGCCATTGCGAGAAATACCATTACTGGCGACATTACTCTGTTTGAGAACGGTTTGTGCCGTGCCGGAAAGACTACCCTGCAGTGACCATACTGGCTGGGTATTATCGGCATAATTCTTCCCATTGATAAAAATAAGATCACCGCCACCAAAACTCGTGGTGAAAGGCCGTATAAGGGCGAGAATACGGCCATCCTGCATTTCACGGGGCTGAACAAACTGAATCGGGGTATTGGCATCCTGGCCGGTATTATGACTATGAGCACCGTAATATAATTCGACCTCGGTACCATCCGGATTCATGGTGTACAGGTTCACATTACTACGATTACCCATATTATCCCAGCGACTGAAAAGTACACGGCCATTACTCAGCACCACCGGGTTGAGATCATGACTGGGATTGAAACTGACCTGTTTTATTGAACCATCGGTGTCCAGCAGGTGCAGGTTAAAGGCCGAATTGCGGCGGTTCTCATCAACGGAAATAAAGGTACCATTTTTACCCTCGTTGAGTCGGATTCCCTTGCTGCCCAGCTGTCGGGTAGAAGCAAAGATAATTCTGTCATCCGGTAGATAGGCTGGGGAAATGTCATCTCCGTCTTCCTGGATACCCGCAGGGAGCAAAGCCCGTAAGGTATCGGTTGTAATATTGTATTCGTACAGGTTCCAGCTGGGAATGACATCATCATTAGGAATTGGATCTTCAAGTCGAACAGAAAAAACCAGCCGGGTACCATCATAGGAGGCATTAAGTCCTTTGACATCCCCCGTGCCGCCGGTAATGCTGCGGGTAATATTTTTCAGTTTTGCGGCGGCACTGGCGCGTGCTCGCAGGTAGAGATCGCCACCAGCCGTAAACGAAGCAGGCAGGCGTATATCACTGTTTACAATATCACCGTTCTGATCCCGTGGTGTGGGGCGCTTGATATAGGCAATAGCCACATCCTGGATACCAATGGCCTGTGCCTCGGCATTACCATCGGCGCCACCGCAGGCTGTTAAAAAGCTGTAAACAGAGGCGAGCCCGACCAACTGAATTGTGTTGAACACTCTTTTGTGTCCAAATTTTGACCAAAACATCCTGATGACATCTCCATCTATATATAGTGTGGATATTATGGTGGGGCAGACGTTAATAAACCGAGAACAGTTTCACACAATGTTAACAAGTGTGTATTTTTGTGAACGAGTCCAGCTATTTTATGAGTAAAATTCTCTAGTATTAGTGTATGGACTATAGAGAAAGACCCTTGCTGCAGTATGGATTTTACAAGAGCACGGTAAAAATAAGGTCTTTTGCATTAATTTAATTTAAGGATGGACGGAGTATGATTGTCAACAGTCATCGAGCCAGCTTTGGTGTGATTGCTATCTGTCTCACACTTTTTGCCAGCCAGGTATTTGCCGATGCACGTAGCCAGGCCAAGCGCATTCATGATCGCATTGCCGGGGTGGAGCCCAGTATCGCGGTGCTGAACCAGATGGAAACACTGGTTGCCAGTGGTGATGCCGTGGGGGCCGCCTATATCGCCATGGATAACCCGCATTTCTATAATGCGACACTGGTCAACCTGATTACCCCCTGGACGAATGAGGCACAGACGATTTTCCCCGAGGATATGGATACCGAGGGTACCCTCAATGACTATACTGCCACTGTAATTGGTGCCATTCGGGATGATCTTGATTTTCGGCGTATTCTTTTTGACGACCTGCTATATATAGGTAATACATCTACGGTAACTGGTCTACCGGCCTATAGTTATTCCAGTAATGCGCATTACAAATTCCTTGAAGAGTCAGGTGCGAACCTCGGTGACACGAATGTGCTGGTTCAGGTTTCACAGGCTTCTCAAACCAGTAACATCCTCACCTCGGCAGAAACGGCAGGTGTCATTACTACCCGGGCCGGTGCCAAGGCCTTTTTCGTCGATGGTACCAACCGTGCCATGTTCCGTTTTACCGTGTTAAATCATCTCTGCCAGGACATGGAGCAATTAAAAGATGTGACTCGCCCGGCCGATCGTATTCGCCAGGATGTATCACGTAGTCCCGGTGGTGACAGCCGTATTTATATGAATGGATGTATCGGCTGTCATAGCGGTATGGATCCACTAACTCAGGCCTTTGCTTATTATGATTATGACAAGGTCAATAACCGCCTTTCCTTTACCCGCGGGGTGGTTCAGCCAAAGAATCTGATCAATGCCGATAACTTCAAGCCGGGGTTTATCGTACCTGATGACAGCTGGGTGAATTACTGGCGTGAGGGCAAGAACTCATTACTGGGCTGGGATAGCAGCCTGCCTGCCAGTGGCAGTGGTGCAAAGTCCATGGCCAAAGAACTGGCCTATAGCGAGCAGTTTGCACGCTGCCAGGTCGAAAAAGTATTCAAGGCAGTTTGCCTGCATCCACCGGGTAATACCGCTGATCGCACACAGGTCAATAATATGATTAGTAGCTTCAAGAGCGTGGGCTACAAATTGAAACAGGTCTTTGCCGAAAGCGCAGATTACTGTAAAGGCCCGTAACTATACTGAATTTAATCTCGGCGAGATCGATGGAGTAAAACGATGAGAAGAGCATCGGTACATTTTAAATGGATACTACCTGCACTGTTTGCATTTATGCTCACGGCCTGTGGCGGTGGTGCAGATACAGAACTGAACCAGAACCTGGGCAGTAGTGCCTCTTCTTCTTTAATTACGTCATCCAGTTCGGCTGATGTTATTGCCTTTGAAAAAAATGTCTGGCGTAATCTCTCCAGTCAGAGTCGTTGTGGCCGCTGTCACTCAACCGGTGGCCAGTCACCGCAGTTTGTGCATGGTAAGGATATCGAGATTGCCTATGCTGCTGCCCTGAGCTTTGGCTCGACCGGGGTACAGGTTGCGAACCTTGCTTCTCCCAATGATTCTTTGATGGTGACCATTATTCGTAATGGACACAAGCAGGTAAACGGCAAGTCACAGGCCTGCTGGCTGGCAACCGATGCGCTATGTGCCGATGCCATTCGGGATTTTATCGCTGCATGGGATGCTGAAACCAATGGTACCGGTGCGGTACCGCAGGGAGTTACCCTGACAGCGCCTAGTCCTTTACGCGATGTGGGTAGCAGTAAGAACTATCCGACATCATCCTCAGGTTTTGCCAGTAGCCAGGTTTATACACTGCTGAAAACAAACTGTGCAGCCTGTCATTCTCCTGTATCTGCGACACCGACAGCCCCATTTTTTGCATCGTCTGATGCCAATGAGGCCTACCTTGCTGCGCAACAAAAGATGGACCTGGTTAATCCAGCGAATTCACGTTTCGTATTACGACTGGGGCAGGAATTTCACAACTGCTGGACCAGCAGTTGTGCTAATGATGCAAGTGACATGCAGGCAGCGATTACTACCTTCGCGGGCACTATTCCCAATACAGTCATCGATCCTAACCTGATTGTCAGTAAGGCCATGAAGCTACAGCCACCAGAAGCTATCGTAGCTTCTGGGGGCGAGCGTCATACCCAGAACCAGGTGGCATTGTGGGAATTTAAAACTGGCAGCGGTACCATTGCTTATGACACCAGTGGTGTAGAGCCCGTTATGGATCTGTCGATTTCCGGTGATGTAAGCTGGGTCAGTGGTTATGGCCTACGTTTTAATGCTACTGGCGCCAATGGCCGGGCTCAGGCAACATTTGAAGCCAGTCAGAAGTTGCTTAATACCATTCGCAGTCGTGGTGAATACGCTATTGAGGCATGGGTCATTCCTGCCAACGTGGTACAGATGGGGAAAAATATTATTTCCTACTCTGGTAGTGCTACATCGCGAAACTTTACTATTGCGCAGAATGAATACAACTATCAGTTCTATCATCGTGCGACTACCTCGAATAACAACGGCGACCCGGTACTGGAAACAGCAGCAGGTGATGAAGACCTGCAGGCATCATTGCAACATATCGTTATGAACTATGATCCGGTCAATGGCCGTCGTATCTATGTCAATGGTGTCTATACCGATGATGTCGATGCCAATGATGTGGGTGGTGAACTGACGAACTGGGGTAGTACCAATGCCTTTATTCTTGGCAATGAGCTGGGTCAGTCCACTGGCTGGAATGGCACTATTAGAATGGTTGCAGTTCATAACCGTGCCCTCACAACAGAACAGATACAGCAGAACTTCAAGGCTGGTGTCGGTGAGAAATACTTCCTGCTCTTTAGTATCAGCCATATCGCAGGTGTGCCAGCAAACAGTTATATCAAGATGCAGGTAGAGCAGTTCGATGATTACAGTTATCTGTTCAATAACCCGGTATATGTCAATCTCAGTAGTACCGTACCAGCTATCAATATTCCAATTGCTGGTATGCGTATTGGTATTAACGGTAAAGAAGCACTGGTTGGCCAGACTTTTATCAACCTGAATACAAATACGATTACGGCAAATAACCAGGAAATATCCCGACTCGGAGCGGTTATTCAATCTGAACAGGGTGTGACACTCGATGATTTCTTCCTGACTTTTGAAACACTTGGCAGTGAAAATAATAAATATGTGACACCAACGCCAACGGCACCGGCGGCACCGGCGGATTTACCGGCAGTATCTGATATCGGCGTAAGAACGTTCTCTGAAGTTAATGCAACCATGTCCGAGTTAACGGGTGTACCAACAAGTCACCCAACTATACTGGCGAAGTACCAGTTACTGAAACAGCAACTACCCTCGGCTGAAGATATTACAGCCTTTGTACCGGCTAATATCATTGGTATCTCACAACTGGCATTCGAGTATTGCGATCGGATGATTGAAGACACCACGATCACCACGCAGTGTGAACGCACCGGGACAACAATATCAGCACGAGCCTGTATGTTTGGCAGTTTCGATTTCACCCAGGCAGCCAGTACCGCCTATGATACCGCTGGCCGTACTGCGGTAGCGGATGCGCTATATGACAGGATGGTGGGTATCCCTGCTACGTCAGGTAACACGCTGGTCACTGCACCTACCCGTGCAGAGATTCGCTATGAGTTAATCGATGCGGCGAATGCAGTCAATCCGCCAACAAATCCTGGTAACCTGGTTGATCGTTTATTAACACAGAGCTGTGGTACGGATCTGCAATGTGGTGCTGGCCAGTCAGGCACACGTGAAATTGCCAAAGCAATGTGTACCTCGGTGCTTGGCAGTGCTGCAATGCTGGTTCAGTAAGATTAAAGACAAGACGAAGGAAGTTTAGTTATGGCCAAGAAGAAAATTCCAACGCTTCACCCGGATGAACCCCTGCGGCACCCGGATCATCCTCGCCCGGTTACTCGGCGTGACTTTCTTCGCCAGGGCTTTATCAGTGGCACCGGCGCGGTACTGGCACCGACTTTTATGGGCTTGCTGGCAGGAACACGCCAGGCACATGGCCTCTCCAGTGACCTTGAGGCCTTAAAGGTCGCCTCCGAATGTAATATTGTACCGGGAGCTGACAAGATTCCCTTTATCTGTTTCGATCTTGCCGGCGGTGCCAACTTTGCCGGTTCCAATGTGCTGGTCGGTGGACAGGATGGTATCGAAGATAGTCTGACCTCGGCCGGTTATAGCAAGCTGGGTATTCCAGGTGATCGCCTGCCGGATTTTGCCACCAATGCATTTGTCAATCGTGACCTTGGTATCCCCTTTCACTCTGAAAGTGCGATGTTGCAGGGTATTAAAATGCGCTTTAGCAATACCACCGATGTTAACGGTGCTGTAATTCCGGCACGTTCAGCCAATGATACCGGTAATAACCCGCATAATCCGATGTATGGCATTAACCGTGCTGGTGCGCGTGGTGAGCTATTAACCCTGATCGGATCGCGCAATACGGTCTCCGGTGGTAATTCTCTGGCACCGGCCTCGATGGTGGATCTTTCAGTAAGACCGACCAAGATCGATCGCCCCAGTGATACTGAGGGACTGGTGGATACCGGTGAGCTGGCGGCGAAAATGGGGCTGGCCAATGCGACCCGGGTGATGGAGTCGGTTTTCCGTATCAGTGAAAACAAAATGACCAAAGTAACAACGAATCCAGCCGCGAGTCCGGATATCGATGATGCTGCAATCAAGAAACAGCTACGGTGTGGCTATGTAAAAAGCGCCGATATGGTGGAACGCTTTGGTGGTGCCGGGGCGCTGGATTCTACAGCCAATGATCCGGAAATTGCACAGGTTTTCCCGAATGGTGATCCGAATGGTGATCTTTCCAATAATGCCGAGTTCCGTAAAACCGCTGCGGTAATGAAAATGGTATTAAAAGGCTATGCTGGTGCCGGTACCATTACCATGGGTGGCTATGATTATCATACCGGCAACCGCACGACTGGTGATGCCCGTGATGTACGTGCTGGTCAGTGTATCGGTGCCTGCCTGCGTTATGCCGAAATATTACAGAAACCATTGATGATCTATGTTTTCAGTGATGGCTCACTTTCAAGTAATGGTACACCGGATCCGGCCGCCAATGGTAAGCTGGTATGGACCGGTGACAACTCCTCCACGGCCTGCTCTTTCTTCCTCGTTTACAAGCCAGGTGGCCGTCCAACCCTGTTTACGGGTGGTTCAGATGGACTGACGGCGGCACAGCATCAGCAGCTTGGCTGGTTCCGCCCGGATGCCTCGGTTGAAACCAATGCGACCCCTGCGGCCAATAACGTCAACCTGCTGGTTGAAACAGTGATACTGAACTACATGGCACTGCACGGTGAAGTGAACCAGTTCAGCAGCCTGTTCCCCAATCATGGCCTCGGTGATAACACCATGCTGGATCGGATGACCGCATTTGAACCAATAGTTAATGGGACGGCATCGAACCTGATTTAATTATTGTGCGGCTTTAAGGCCATCGCTGTAATAAATCCGGCCTTTGTTATCGATAATAATCGCTTCGATATCCGGGAGTGAAGCCACCAGCTTCATTCCCTTTTTTAATCCCAGGATAAATACCGTGGTGGAGAGGCCATCACAGGTTGTACTATCCGGCCCCAGAATACTGACACTGCGTAATTCTCGCGCCGAGTCACCGGTATCCGGGCGAATAATATGATGATAACGTACCTTGTTATGAATAAAATAACGTTCGTAATCACCGGAAGTTGAAATGGCCGACTGGCTCAATGGCAGCACGATGGCGGATTTATCTTTGTGGCGTGGATCACGAATACCAACATACCAGGGGCGGCCATGACGATCGCCAATAATGCGGGTATCACCGCCGGCACTCACCATTGCCTCACTGATACCATGTTGCTGTAACAGGGCAATGGCATTATCCACGGCATGTCCCTTGGCAATGCCGCCAAGATCGATTTTCGTACCCTTACGGGTAAAGTAAATGGTTTTCTTTTCCGAATTTAAGCGAATATGACGGTAATTGATATCTTTAAGATAGGTTTTGAACTGTTTTTTATCCGGGCGGATTTTTTTACGGTAATCATAAAAGCGGCCAAGACTGGCAAAGGTAATATCAAAAGCGCCACTGGACAACTCTGATAGTCGAATTGAACGCTGTATCAGTTTAAAAAGTTCATCGGATATTTTGACCGGTTTAATAGCCGCATGGCGGTTGATATAACTGAGCTCACTGTCTGCCTTGAACGGGCTCATCAGGGTATCGATACGACGCATTTCATCGAGGACACGTTTTA
>JALUTJ010000409.1:6287-8925 GCA_027057985.1 Chromatiales bacterium | reverse complement strand
CCAAAAAGGAAAAATAAAGTGATTTTAATTCAGAGGCACCAAAATAAATAATATTTTTAATATCATTTTCTTTTATGATTTTTCTGGTATTAATAATTATGGAAAAGCTGAAGTTGCTGTGAAACCGGATACTTTCAACCCGGATACCCTGCGCTATAGCCTCATCTTTATATTTTTGTTCCAGCAAAGAATCTTTTTTTACAATCAGGGTGATTTCAGCACTGTCTTTAAGAAGTTGCGCAATACGAAAAGCATCCATTTCCATACCACCAAAATAGGGAGAAAGGCAGATAATCGCGGTATTTTTCTTTTGTTGTGGATTTTTAGCTAGCATGACATATGTAACGTATGAATCAGGTGTCATAGCCTGAAGGATTTTTTGATTGCCAGTTCCATGTGTCACGGCACATATCTTCAAGATTATGTTCTGTTTTCCATGCCAGTATTTTTTCGGCAAGGTTAGCAGCAGCATAACTGACAACAATATCACCAGGTCGTCTTTCTACGATATCATAATCGATATTTTTTCCCGAAACTTTCTGGAATGTGTGGATAAGCTCCAGAACGGTATAACCTGTTCCTGTTCCCAGATTCAGAGTGAGCACTTCTCCTTTTTTCTGAGTATCGAAATAATCAAGTGCTTTTACATGCCCTTTTGCTAGATCAACGACATGAATAAAATCCCTGATACAGGTTCCATCTCTTGTATCGTAATCCCCACCAAAAACATGGAGTTTTTCGAGTTTACCGACTGCAACCTGGGAGATATACGGCATCAGGTTATTTGGGACGCCATTTGGTGATTCACCAATCAAGCCACTTTTATGTGCGCCAACCGGATTGAAGTACCTGAGCAGGGCTATCTGCCATTCATTATCCGAAATAAAAATATCGTGTAGAATTTGTTCAGTCATTAGCTTTGACTGCCCATAAGGGTTGGATGTACTGACAGGAAAGTCTTCAGTAATGGGAACTGTCTCAGGATCACCGTAAACTACAGCCGATGAGCTAAAAATAAATTTCTTTACAGAGAATTCCTGCATAACTTTACACAGGTTTATCGTGCCTGAAATATTATTGTCATAATATTCAACCGGGTGAGTGATTGATTCATTTACTGATTTCAGACCGGCAAAATGTATAACAGCCTCAATAGTATTATTTTGAAAAATAGCTGTGAGATCTGTGTAACGACGAATATCAGCTTCATAAAACTGTATTTTTGTATCTGTAATTTGTTCAACTCGCTGGATGGCTGTCACTGTGCTGTTTGAAAAATTATCAGCAATAATAATGTCATAGCCTGAGTTCAATAGTTCAACAGCGGTATGGGTACCGATATATCCGGCTCCACCGGTAATTAAAATGGCCATGGCGCAATGTGTCTCAAAGTTGATTTCGTATTTAGTAAATGTCTGATATATAAGTGATATTTTAACCTTTCTTTTGCTAGAATATCACGCCAGAGACCTGAATTTGGGATAAAAAAATGAAAATTCTTGAGATTTGCATGTCAAAAGGATTTGGCGGGCTGGAACTATATGTATTGAAAGTTACCCGATACCTTGCTCAGAGTGGAAATGAATACTGTGTGCTTACAAGGTGCGGTTCCTTCCTGGCGAAAAAACTGGCAGAAAATAATATACAGTCAGGCTGTTTTTCTTATGTATTCAGACATTTACCTCTGATTTCGGCTTTTCAGCTGGCACGCTATCTGGAAAAAAATCAGATTGATATTATTCATATTCACTGGGGAAAAGACCTTTTTCTGGCCGTTCTGGCCAAAATCTTCTCTCGCAGGAAAATCAGGCTGGTTTATACGCGGCAGATGGCACTGACCCGGGAGAAGAAAGATGCCTATCACCGCTTTTTATACCGAAATATTGATGCCTACCTTGTGATAACGCAGGTATTGTTCGAACAGGCCATTCGCTATCTACCTCTGACACAAGATAAAATACATATACTTTATTATGGTGTACCGGAGCCCGAAATACAGAAATTCAACTGTGAAAATTTTTATGCTGAAAACAGAATACCAGAAGATGGCTTCAGGCTTGCCATTTTTGGCCGGGTAGAGCATCTTAAAGGTCAGCATTTGCTGGTGGAAGCGGTTAAAAAATTACGAGACAGGGGGCTGAATATTTATCTGGCCGTAATTGGCCACATCATGGATGAATCCTATTTTGCTGAATTACAGCAGGCTATAAAAGTCGCCAGTCTGGAAAACAATATTCATTATCTGGGCTTTCATAACAACCCGGTGAGCATTATGCCCTGTTTCGATGCTGTGGTGCTGGCTACCAAATGTGAAACTTTTGGGCTGGTGCTGGCTGAAGCTATGCGTGCAGGTACTGCGGTAATTGGATCTGACTGTGGTGGAGTACCGGAAATCATCCGGCATGGAAAGACCGGTTTATTATTTGAAAGTGGAAATGCGGATGATCTTGCTGTACAGATAGAAAAATTGGCCACTGATGTGGATTATTGTAAAAAAGTGGCGATACTTGGTAAGAAATATGCAGATATGCGTTTCGATGAAGAGAAACACTTTTCTAAACTTGTTTCAATCTTTAGTGATCTTATGAAATAATGTTTACCTGTCCAGGTTCAGGACTTGCTGCCATTTTTTCACAAT
>JALUTJ010000409.1:379-6277 GCA_027057985.1 Chromatiales bacterium | reverse complement strand
CGCCCATTCTTTTTCCAGTCCAGTACTTTATCGATTACTGCCTGTGTATCCGCAGCATTGACAAACTGATCCTTATTATCCATAACTTCAACTGCTGATCCCAGTGGATGGCAGAGAATAGGTGTACCGGTACAGTTTGCCTCGATATAGACGCGGCCAAAAGTCTCCGCAAATTCATTTTGTGCATAGAATACACAAAATGAGCTTTTAAGGTGGCTGATAATTTCTTCTTTACTCAGGCGTCCAAGAAGTATCACGGAGCCTGATTCAATAAGATCTCTATCCAGATTATATGCCTCGATACTTTCTTCTACCGCGGTAACATATAATTTGAAATCGGGTGCGACTTTAATCAGTTCTCTGAAGTTGCCCATTGCCTGTTTTAGTCCCTTGTATGGGGCACTAAAAAATAAAAGTTTATTCGGATCGTAATTATTATCTTCGGCAATAAAGTCAGGATCGATAGGATAATAAATGGTGCAGGTAGGAACCTTTCTGAACTGTAACATTAACAACCTGAAAGCCCATGAAAAGGGACCATTGAAAATATTGTTAATATGTTTTTCAAGGCTTTTTGATATGCAGATAACTTTTGCTCTGGAGCGAATAATATGATTCAGTTTGGTAATAACTTCATATCCCTGGAAATTATGCACCCAGACGAACTTATTGGCATCCGGATAGGCTTTATGGTATTGCGTTAGCACTTTGTGTTTTCTGAGTACAATAACTGTATCAGGCTGTAACTTATTATCTTTCAGACTATCTGCCTTGCTGATATAGGTTACATTGTGTTCTTTATAGGGGGTATCCCGGTTTAGCTGAGCAAAGTATACATCATGATTTTTTGCCAGTTCGCGTGCAATGGATATAGCTGAAGATTCTATACCACCAATCGGGTTAGACTCGGTATATTTGAAATCATAATTTTCATTTGTTATAGGATCGACAATAAGAATTTTCATACTGGGTTAAACCTGCGGTTCAAAAATAGTTGCTGGTTATGCACGACCCTGTTTAATCAGGTCATCAAAATACTGGATGGTCTTTTCCAGTCCCTGTTCGAGTTTTATCACAGGTTCCCAGCCAAGTTCTTTTTTTGCCAGCGTAATATCTGGTTGGCGCTGCTTTGGATCATCCTGTGGTAGAGGGTTAAAGCTGAGTTTCGATTTTGAACCGGTCATTTCAATGACTTTTTCTGCCAGTTCCCGGATGGTAAATTCTACCGGGTTACCGAGATTAACCGGACCGGTAAAGCTGTCAGCGGAGGCCATTAAGCGGATAAAGCCATCGATCAGTTCATCAACATAGCAGAAAGAACGACTTTGTGAGCCATCACCGTAGATGGTGATATCTTCTCCCTTGAGTGCCTGAATAATAAAGTTCGACACTACACGCCCATCATTTGGGTGCATATTGGGACCATAGGTGTTGAAAATACGGGCGATTTTAATTTTTAGATTATGTTCACGATGATAGTCAAAGAACAGGGTTTCTGCACAGCGCTTACCTTCGTCATAACAGGAGCGTATTCCGATAGGGTTGACATTACCCCAGTAGTCTTCGGGTTGTGGATGCACATGAGGATCACCATAAACCTCGCTGGTTGAAGCCTGCATGATACGGGCATTATGGCGTTTTGCAAGCCCAAGCATATTGATTGCGCCCAGTACGCTGGTCTTATTGGTATGGATCGGGTTATGCTGGTAATGCGGTGGTGAAGCTGGGCAGGCGAGATTATAAATTTCATCTACTTCGATATGAATCGGGAACTCGATATCGTGACGGATAATCTCAAAAAAAGGATCATCCAGCAGGTGAGCGACATTTTCCTTGGTGCCAGTAAAGAAGTTATCCAGGCAGATAACTTCATTGCCTTCCTTCAGTAATCTTTCACAAAGGTGGGAGCCAAGAAAGCCGGCACCACCGGTTATCAGTATGCGTTTGCGATGATAGTTATCCATTAGTGGCATCCCGACCGATTGAGAGGTAACTAAAGCCCAGCTTGTGCATCAGCTTAGGTTCGTACTGATTACGTCCATCGAAAATAACATGAGACTTCATCAGCTCTTTCATTTTTTCAAAGTCCGGGTTATTGAAAGGTTTCCACTCGGTTACCAGTACCAGAGCATCTGCACCGGGCAGGACATCATACTGGTGCTCTACCAGTTTGACATGGCCATGTTCAAACCATTCTTTGGGAAGCTCTTCTTTTGCCACTTCATGTGCTACCGGATCATAGGCGACAATCTTTGCACCTGCTGCAATCAGCTCATGCATAATGACTTTTGAGGGAGCTTCACGCATATCATCGGTGCCAGGCTTAAAAGCCAGTCCCCACAGTGCAAAGGTCATACCGCTAAGATCGTCACCATAGCGATCGGTGATTTTTTCAAACAGGCGATACTTTTGCATATTATTGCGTTGCTCAACCGCCTTGAGAATAATGGCATCATAATCAACGGAATTGGCGGTACGAATCAGGGCCTGTACGTCCTTGGGAAAACAGGAACCACCATAACCACAGCCGGGATAGATAAAGGAAAAGCCGATGCGTCTATCAGACCCAATGCCCTGACGTACCATCTCCACATCAACGCCCAGTACATCACAGAGATTGGCAATCTCGTTCATAAAGGAAATCTTGGTTGCCAGCATTGAGTTGGCGGTGTACTTGGTCATCTCCGCATCACGAATGCCCATACTGATAATATGCTGATGGTTACGTACAAAAGGCTTATAGAGATCGGTGAGCATCTCGGCGGCCCTGTCCGAATCAGTTCCGATGACAACCCGATCTGGCCGCATAAAATCTTCGATCGCGGCGCCTTCCTTGAGAAACTCGGGGTTACTGGCAACATCAAAGGGAATATCGAGGCCACGTTTCTCCAGCTCGGACTGAACCTGGGCCCGTACCTTATCAGCTGTGCCCACCGGCACAGTGGACTTATCAACAATAACGGCATAGTGATTGAGGTGCTTGCCAATATCGGCAGCAACGCCGAGCACATACTGCAGGTCGGCGGAGCCATCTTCACCCGGCGGGGTACCAACGGCAATGAAAATCAGTTCGGCTTCCTCGATAACATCGGCCAGCGAGGTATTGAAAAACAGGCGCTCTTCCTCGACATTGGTTTTAACCAGTTCATCCAGGCCCGGCTCGTAAATAGGCAAAATGCCTTTATGCAGGTTATCAATCTTTTTCTGGTCAATATCTATACAGGTGACATGATTGCCACGCTCTGCAAAGCAGGTTCCTGTTACCAGGCCAACATAGCCTGTTCCAACGACGACGATTTTCATTATTTTATCCTGTTAATTATCCTGATATGTTGATTTTACATTAAACCATAAATTATGGCAGGGCATTTTTACTGTTCGTTAGCGGTGAATGAATAAGTTTATCTGCAATCGCAATCACATCGTCCACTGTAATCAGCAGCATCGCCCAGTCATCTCGAACCCGTGCACCCCAGGGTACATCGGAAACAGGCTTATTATACTTTTTCTGAATGGCTTCAGGGTAACGGTTCACCAGCCATTTCTCACTAAGATAGGGACGGGCACGATCCGGGTTGGTGCAGGCATACAAGCCAATGACCGGGGTATTCATGGCCGTTGCCATGTGGGCAGGACCGGAATCGGGGCTAATCATTAAGTCGGCTTTTTCGATAATTGCCAGTAATTCCTTAATACTGGTCTTTCCGACCAGGTTAACTACCTCAAAAGCCAGTCGTTGCTGAATATTGTCTGCGTACTGGTGTTCAATATCGGAATTGCCCCCTGTTATTACGATGGAGTACTGATATTTCTCTCGCAGGTAGCGTGCGACCTCGGCATAGCCTTCAACGCTCCAGTTGCGGTAGGCCTTGCTGGAACAGGGGCTGATAATGACATAAGGGCTGTCGATGCCCAGTTTTTGCTGGGCAGAGGCACGATCTGTTTCAGGGATCGGAATATCCCAGCGATACTGCTTATCCTGAATGCCGAGTGCCTGGCTGAAGCCAAAAAAGCTGTCGATAACATGCTGCCCGGGCTGATAAGCAATTTTTTTATTGCTAAATAACCATTGCCCGTCTTTTGCCCGCTGGCGGTCAAAACCAATTCGAACAGGAGCCCTGACCAGCAGGCTGGCGATACTGGCGCGAAGCGACATTTGCATATGTAGCAGGATATCGAAGCGGCGTGTTTTCAGTTGCTGGTACAGTTGCAGGTAAGCTTTTAATCCCTGTTTTTTATCAAAAATAATAAATTCGACATCCTTGATACCCCTGACCAGTTCATACTCAACCTTACCGATGATCCAGGTGATTCGGGTATCCGGCCAGTTTTCTCGTAACGTGTAAAAAACCGGCAGGGTATGAGTAATATCTCCCAGAGCAGAGAGTCGCAGCAGGCAGAGTGTTCGGGCAGGCTGGGGAAAGTCTGGCGGCATTAAATATCAGGGTCCTGGAAGCTAATGGTAAAAATCGGTTTTGTACAAACCATGAATAAACTGGCATTATAATAACATTTTTGGTTGGATAAAATTAGTTCCCGCATGAATGTAGCTGAATATCACAGGTCCGGCATCCATATCCGCTATGATGCTGATATTTTTTCTAATTTTGAGGAAGCGAGCTTTAACTCGAAAATCTGGGCGCAGCGCTCGGCTATCGTGGGTTTTGCCGAGGGTCGGGGAACGACCTTCTTTATCCAGCACCAGGGGCGGGATTTTGTGCTCCGGCATTATCAGCGTGGTGGACTAGCCGCCAAATTTTCTGTCGACAGGTATATTTACCTCGGTTTACGTTTTACCCGCCCCTGGCGTGAATGGGCCCTGCTAACCCGGATGCTGGAAAAAGGCCTGCCGGTACCGGTGCCAGCTGCTATCAAGGTAGAAAGGCATGGCCTGCTATATGCTGCGGATATCATGATGTTAAGAATCCCGGGGGCGCGTTCCCTTATGTCCATCCTGATGGGGGACGAGTTAACAGAAGGGTACTGGATTGCGATTGGCAGCATGATACGCCGTTTTCACGAGCAGGGCGTATATCATGCCGATCTCAATGCGAATAATATTATGCTGGACGAAGGTGGGCGCTGTTACCTGATTGATTTTGACCGCTGTAAAATTAAAAAACCGGCCCTGAAATGGCAAAAGGAAAATTTACTCAGGCTTAAGCGCTCGCTCAATAAAATTTCTGCCAATAATGAAGTTTTTTACTTCGTCGAGGAAAACTGGCGCTCCTTATTACGTGGCTATGGCTGGGAAGATTTAAAGCAGGTTTAATAATTATGAAAGAAAATTTAAAAGTCAGCCTGATTGTGGCAGTTTACAAGGATATTGAGGCACTGGATCTGATTGTGCAGAACCTGAAAAGGCAGACTTACAAAAATTTTGAGCTTGTGGTAGCCGAGGATAATAATGCAGATGAAATGAAGGAATATATCACTGCAATAGAAGGCCTTGAAGTTAAACATACATTTCAGGAAGATCGGGGGATTCGCAAAACCCGCTCAATCAATAATGCCATTCTTGCCAGCGAGGGTGACTACCTTATTTTTATCGATGGCGATTGTATTCCTTATTCTACCTTTATTGAATCACATGTCAGATTTTCACAGCAGGGTTATATCTTAAGCGGTAGAAGATGTAATCTGGGGCCGCGTTATTCAGCAATGTTACGACAGCATAAAATCAGTCCCTATCAGTTAGAAAAAAGTTTTATATGGCGATACCCATTCATTGCCTATGATGCAATCGAAAAACATGCTGAGGCAGGTGTATATCTGAATCCCGATAAATTTTTCTACCGGGCTTTTTTTAAAAAAAGGAAAAGGACAACCAGTTTACTGGGATGCAATTATTCCTGTTTTAAAAAAGATATGCTGGCAATCAATGGCTATGATGAAGGT
>JALUTJ010000409.1:0-369 GCA_027057985.1 Chromatiales bacterium | reverse complement strand
GGATGATACTGATTTACAGTGGCGTTTTCAGCAACTAGGATTAAAGATAAAATCAGTTAAAAATGTCGCCAATATGTTTCACCTTTATCATAGCCGGTCATTCAGAGATTTTTCTTTAAATGATATTGAATATAAAAAAATGCTTATAAATAAATCTGAGGGAAATTATAAATGTGCTCAAGGGCTGGATAAGCATTAATTATGTTTTTCTGCCCTGGATATTGCAAGCAGGATACCGAGGAAAAATGCAAAAAACGTCATTGGAATGATGGTATGCAGAATATTACCTACAGTTGAAAAAACAAATACCAGCATCATAAAGGCATAGTTAATATTTCGGTAACGGGAGTCGTTGATTTTAACGGTGAA
>JALUTJ010000408.1 GCA_027057985.1 Chromatiales bacterium | reverse complement strand
GCAGCCGCATTTACCAGCAGCGGTAGTAGTGACATAAACAGGATAAACGCGCGCATTAAACTCTCCTTTCCCGGAAGTGCGGCACAAAAAAATGGCCCCGCAGCTGTTAAACTTGATGTTATAAAACATTCCAGATACCTGCTCATTATGAATCAGGAGGATCCTGGAGGAGGTAGCAAGCTATTGCCGATCTGGAATAAACGCTTTTGACAATAAATATGATTTATTTGTTCATTTTAACGCAAAAACAGATGTTTTCATGGAACCCTGGCGCAATATCCTACGTTTAAAATAGTATGTCGATACTCAACTTTTTCAGTAAAAAGCCAGAAAACCGCCTCGCGCTTCAGATCCGCCCTCATTTACAACGCCTCTACCAGCACGCTTACCGCCTGACCCAGAACCGCGAGGATGCCGAAGATCTGGTACAGGAACTGTTGCTACGCCTGCATGAAAAAGAGATTGATTTAAGCCAGTTCGAACGTGCCGACAGCTGGTTGCTACGCACCCTGTATCACCAGTTCGTGGATCACTATCGCAAAAAAAGCCGCCTGCCAGTGGATGATCGGGATCAGGATTCAGACGATATCCTGCAACAGCTCGAGGATGGCCAGGCCGGACCACAGGATCGTTATGAACTCACCCATAACAGCCGAAAAATTCAGGAAGTAATACAACAACTTAACCCGGATCAGCAGGCACTAATCGCCCTGCATGATATGGAAGGCTATAGCCTGCCGGAACTGGCTGAAATCCTGGATCAGCCCCTGGGCACGCTCAAATCCCGCCTGCATCGTGCCCGCCAGACCCTGCGCAACCAGCTTTTGCTGGAAAACCCACAGATCGTGGAACCTTTTTCCGACAAAACCCGTTTTACTGGATAAGAGGGAAATAAATATGAACTGTCAACAAACACAAAACATGCTTGATGATTACCTGGACGGCAACCTGTCACCCATCCAGCTCAGTCATGTTGAGTCGCATTTACATGAATGCGGCGAGTGCCAGCATGTTTATTCCCAGGCACAACAACTCGCAACCCGGCTCAAAGATATGCCGATTGAACCTGCCAGTGCCGATTTTGAACAGCGCATGACGGAATTACTGCAACCCGCAGCAAAAGAAAAGTCCGGCTCACAGCATTTTATGCAGGGCTTTGCCACGGCCATAGCCGCCAGCTTTCTGCTCTGGTTCGTTGTTACCAGCTTTACGCCAGAGAGCGATACTATCAACAGCATTACCGTTGCTGCGGCAAAACCACAAACTATCGACCTGGTCTTTAATATGCCAGCCGATCTTGCAGATGCCCGCCTCACCATCGAGTTACCGGAACAAATGGAAATCATCGGGCACCCCGGCAAGCAACAACTGAGCTGGACCACCAGTCTGAAAAAAGGCAGTAACCGCCTTGCCCTGCCAATTATCAGTAAGCAGGCTGGAAGTGGCACCCTGGTGGCACGACTGAGCACAGGTAACAAAAACAAAGTTTTCCGTGTTCGTATTAATGCGAATACATCCCCCACGTCCTTATTTATTGATAAGGACACCCTTTTAAGCACGACCGGCTAATATAAATGAATACCCACAGGAGAAACGCCATGAAAAACTTACTCAAACTCTTAACCTTACTGGCTTTTATTATGCCTTTCGGTATCGCCTCGGCAGATACACATGAAGATGCCACCATGGATGTCATCACCCATAGCGATGCGGTTGAATATGATCACGATATCGATGTGCCAGGTGATGTCGATGATGACAAAGACCATGCCAAAGATGCCGCGCATAATGCGGATGACGCTGACGAAGACAAGATGGATGATGACAAGGATGAATCACATGAAGAAAAAGAAGATTCAAGTGATGACATGGACAGCGCAACTGAAACCGAGAATGAAATCGAACATAAAAATGATAAGTAATACCGGTTCTTAAGCGTTAAAAAAGGACTATAATACAGGCCCCTCACAGCAATGTGAGGGGCTTTTATTTATGGAAATAATCTAAAGAGAATATTCGATGAAACAGGTCATTATCGCAACTGCTACACTACTAATCTTGTTTTTTATTTTTAACCCGGCACAGGCAAGAACACACCTTGGCAGTAGCGAGTTTAATACCGGGGTAAAATATTTTAAAAAGAAAAAATATCGCACCTCGCTGAAATACTTTTTACAGGCAAAAAAAGCCGGGTTAAAGACACCGGTTCTGTACTACAACCTCGGTGTCACTCACTATAAAATCGGCAACTACAGAAAATCAGAAAGTTATTTCCGTTATCTAACCCGGAAGAAAAACTTCAGGCAGGTAGCATGGTATAATCTTGGCCTGATAGCAGAGAAGCAAAATAATAAAAAGCATGCCATATCCCTGTATCAGAAAGCAGCACGCAGCGGTAAAAATGAAAAAATTACAGCTCTGGCAAAAAAACAAATCCGACGCCTGACAAACCGCACAGCAGGCTATGCCAGCGTCTCGCTGGCTCTGGGCAGTGATGACAATATCACCAATGCTACACAAAATTCAGCCACTAATAAAAGTGACAACTACAGCGAAATCTTTGCCTATTTCAAAATGCCGCTTACACAAAGGCTGAATCTGAAAGGTACGCTGCTTTCCACCGACTATATGACAGCCAATACCGAAGACTTTCGTTTTATTAGCGCCGGTCTTGATTACAGCAGTCGCTACAAGAACTGGAGCGTAATACCCGAGCTTGGTCTATTACAAAGCACCCTGGGTGGAAACAGCTACCAGAGCATCCTCGATCTTAAGCTTTCCGCCAAACGTCGCTTTGACAGCCAGACCCGTCTGGATCTGCGTTATCGTTTTAGTAATATTACTTCACTCA
>JALUTJ010000407.1 GCA_027057985.1 Chromatiales bacterium | reverse complement strand
GGAACGCCGCCGCCCGGGCAAAACCCGGCATACTACACAACGGCGGGAAATGGATGAAGTGCAGATTTTATCCGGCGTATTTGAAGGAAAAACCACCGGCTCACCGATTGCCCTGATTATTCATAACACCGATCAGCGTTCAAAAGACTATTCCGAGATCATGGACCGTTTCCGTCCCGGTCATGCCGACTATACCTACCATCACAAGTACGGACTGCGCGATTATCGCGGTGGTGGTCGTTCTTCGGCACGCGAAACTGCAATGCGGGTTGCCGCGGGTGCCATCGCCAAGAAATACCTGAGGGAACAACTGGGTGTAGAAATTCATGGTTATATGGCCCAGCTTGGCCCGATTCATTTTGAAAATTTTGACTGGGACGAGGTGGAGCAAAACCCGTTTTTCTTCCCCGATGCCAGCAAGATTGCCGAACTTGAAGCCTATATGGATGCGCTGCGTAAAGAAGGCAACTCCATTGGTGCGCGCATCAACGTGGTGGCCAAAGGGGTGCCGCCGGGACTGGGCGAACCGATTTTCGATCGGCTCGATGCTGAAATTGCGCATGCCATGATGTGTATCAACGCGGTAAAAGGTGTGGAAATTGGCGCCGGGTTTGACTGTATTGAACAAAAAGGCACCGAGCATCGCGATGAACTGACACCACAGGGTTTTCTTACCAATAATGCCGGCGGTATTCTCGGTGGCATCTCATCTGGCCAGGATATTACCGTGAGCATGGCGCTCAAGGCCACCTCGAGTATTCGGATTCCGGGTAAAACCATCAACCTCGCCGGTGAAGAGGTCGAGGTGGTGACCCATGGTCGTCACGATCCCTGTGTGGGTATTCGTGCCACGCCGATTGCCGAGGCTATGCTGGCCATGGTGCTGATGGATCATTATTTACGACATCGTGCCCAGAATGCCGATGTTAAGGTGGATACCCCGGTTATTCCTGCCCAGGCCGATTAACTCCATGCCATACTGGCGTTTATCGGGTTTTTACTTTTTCTATTTTGCCAGCCTCGGGGCTTTGATCCCTTACTGGGGCGTGTACCTGAAATCACTTGGTTACAATGCCGCCGCCATTGGTAGCATGGTGGCGGTTATCCTCGCTACCAAGATTGTCTCACCCAATATCTGGGGCTGGATAGCCGATCACACCGGTAAACGTATGATGATCGTGCGCCTTGGTGGGCTGTTCTCTTTGCTGGCTTTTGCCGGGGTCTTTCTTACCTCGCAGTACTGGTGGTTGATGGCGGTGATGATGGTATTCAGTTTTTTCTGGAATGCCACTTTGCCACAATTCGAAGCCACGACCTTCAATCACCTTGGGGAAAATGTACATCGTTACAGCGCGGTGCGGCTGTGGGGTTCGGTAGGGTTTATCGTCGCGGTATGGCTGGTCGGGCAGCAGCTCGAAGGCAGCCGTATTGCCTACCTGCCTATGGTACTGCTGGGGCTTTTTGCCAGTATCTGGTTCAGTAGCCTGCTGGTACCGGAAGAAGCGGCCGCGCACCAGGCTTTAACGCATGAACCCCTGCGCCAGGTGCTGTCCCGCCCTGAAGTGGTGGGCCTGTTGCTGGTGTGTTTTTTAATGCAAATGGGACACGGTCCCTATTACACGTTTTACTCCATCTATCTACAGGACTATGATTATTCCCTGGCCTTTATTGGTTTTTTATGGGCGTTGGGGGTATTTGCCGAGGTACTGATTTTTATGCGCATGCACCGGCTGGTACCGCGCTTTGGTCTGAAACGATTACTGCTGACAAGCCTGCTGCTGGCAGCACTACGCTGGGTATTGATCGCCTTGTTTCCAACCAGTACCCCCATCCTGGTGCTTGCCCAGACCCTGCACGCGGCTTCTTTCGGGCTTTACCACGCGGTGGCAATCCAGTTGATCCATACCTACTTTGTCGGCAGGCATCAGGGTAAGGGGCAGGCGCTTTACAGTAGTGTCAGTTTTGGTGCCGGTGGTGCCATTGGCAGTTTATATGCCGGTTATAGCTGGGATGTGTTTGGCAGTAGCCTGACATTTTTTTCTGCCGCCGCGGTGAGTTTAGTGGCGGCTTATATTGCCTGGCGAAAAATACCGGCATAAGCACTTTAGTCCGGCAGGGAAGCTGCCGATAACAGGCCTGACAAGGTGAAAAAAAGGGACGCACTGTGAACAAGACACAGCAACATGATGTGATCATAATCGGCGGCGGTATTTCCGGCACGGCTTTGCTTTACCTGCTGGCGCGTTACACGGACATCAAGGATATTCTACTGCTGGAAAAATACAGCAGTATCGCCTCGGTCAATTCCCATGCCCGCCATAACAGCCAGACCCTGCACTGTGGGGATATCGAAACCAACTACACGCTGGAAAAAGCCCTGCAGGTTCAGGCAGCAGCCAATATGGTCTCGCGCTATGCACAAAAACTCGATGCCAAAGAGCAGGTACTCTATCGCTATCCAAAGATGGTGATAGGTGTGGGTGAGGCGGAAGCCACCCAGTTACGAGAACGTTTTAAGATTTTCAGCCCACACTATAAAGACATGCAACTACTGCAGCGGGAAGGTATTGCAAAGGTTGAACCGGCTGTTATCAAGGGACGCAAGGAAGAGATCGTCGCCCTTGCCGTGCTGGATCAATATACCGCGGTGAACTTCCAGGCCCTGTCAAAATCCTTTGTGCAGCAGGCCTGCAGCATTAAAGAAAAAAATATCGACTTTAAACTTAATACTAAAGTCCTGGAGATTGAGAAAACCCTCGATGGTTACCTGGTTGCAACTGCCAGCGGATCACATCGGGCTAAAACTGTGGTCGTTTCCAGTGGTGGGCATAGCCTGCTGTTTGCACAGAAGATGGG
>JALUTJ010000406.1 GCA_027057985.1 Chromatiales bacterium | reverse complement strand
ATTGATGCGGTTAACTATTCGTTGAAGACCGATGACGGAGTCGGTGCGCGTGACTATAACCAGGCCAGTGTTATCCTCACCGGGGCTTCACGTACAGGCAAAACCCCGACCAGCCTCTATCTCGCGATTCACTACGGTCTCAAGGCGGCCAATTATCCCATCGTCGATGAGGAACTGGATGTGCTGACCCTGCCACGAAGCCTGGTGGATTACCAGGACAGATTGTTTGGCCTGCTACTTACCCCGGAAAGACTCTCCAGCATTCGCAGCAAGCGCCGCCCTGACAGTGAATATGCCTCCTTATCCCGCTGCCAGTACGAAATTCGCCAGACCCGGGTACTGTTTGAGCATAATAATATCCCGTATTTTGATGTCAGCAGTATGTCCATCGAGGAAGTGGCTTCCAGCATTGCTGACCGGCTCAGGATTGGTTCTCGAACATTTCTGCCCTAAATAGCTGCTTGATATTTCAAAATTTGCCAATATGGGGAAATTGCATGAGTGGATGGCATCAATGGTAAGTCCTTTTCAAGACACGCCGTAGACACGTCCATGTGGGCTCGACAGCAGCCTGACCGCCAGGGATGGCGGGAATGCAACAGGATTGTCTGGAACAATCCTTGCCCCAGCTGCTGACGGTCCTGAAAAGGATTTACCATTACTGCCTTTATAGTAATGTGTAACAGTGGGATAGAACGCAATTTTATCGCCAAATGGTCAAATTTTTTCCCTTTTCTCCCTTGAATCTATTCCGGGCGACCAATATATACGGGTACATTCCAGATTTTTAATCATGGTTCTGCTTTTGCTGGCAGGCCGAAAAACAGAATACGAGAGAGAAAAATGACTGTTGAAGCAAAAAAAGAAACCCTGAGTTTTCAGACCGAGGTCAAGCAACTGCTGAACCTCATGATTCACTCGCTATATTCCAATAAAGAAATATTTCTGCGCGAGCTGGTTTCCAATGCCTCCGATGCCTGTGACAAGCTGCGTTTCGAGGCACTCAGTGATAATGCACTGTACGAAGATGACAATGAGCTGAAAATTGTTATCGATTACGACAAGGAAGCTGGCACCGTGACGATTAGCGATAACGGTATCGGTATGAGTCGCGAAGAAGTGATTGAAAATATCGGTACCATTGCTAATTCCGGTACCCGCAAATTCCTCGACAACCTCACCGGTGAACAGGCCAAAGATGCACAGATGATTGGCCAGTTTGGTGTTGGTTTCTATTCCGCCTTTATCGTTGCCGATAATGTAACCGTCGAAACCCGTCGTGCCGGTTTGACCCCGGAGCACGGTGTGCGCTGGCATTCCAGTGGTGAAGGTGAGTTCGATCTTGAAAATATCGAGAAAAAAGAGCGGGGTACAACCATTATTCTGCACTTGCGTGAAGATGATAGCGAATTTGCCGATGACTGGCGCCTGCGCTCGATTATCAGCAAATACTCGGATCACATCTCATTACCAATCTATATGAAGAAGCTGGATGATAAAGGTGAAAAAACCGATGAGCTGGAAGTGGTTAACAAGGCCTCGGCTTTATGGACCCGTCCCAAGTCAGAAATCAGTGATGAAGAATATAAGGAATTCTACAAGCATATCGCACATGACTTTGATGATCCCTTAAGCTGGTTACACAACAAGGTAGAGGGTACCCAGGAATACACCACTTTGTTCTATATTCCGAAACGTGCACCATTCGACCTGTATGAAAGGGACCAGAAAAAAGGTATCAAGCTCTATGTCAAACGTGTCTTTATTATGGACGATGCCGAGCAGCTCATGCCGAACTACCTGCGCTTTATCAAGGGGGTTGTCGATTCCGATGATCTACCACTGAATATTTCACGTGAAATCCTGCAGCGAAACAGGCATATCGATACCATTCGCAATGCCTCGATCAAGAAGATTCTTGGCCACCTGGAGAAAATGGCGAAAAACAATCCGGAAGATTATGCAACTTTCTGGAAAGAGTTTGGACGTGTGCTTAAGGAAGGCCCGGCAGAAGATTTTGCCAACAAGGAAAAAATTGCAAAGCTGTTCCGTTTTGCCTCAACGCATAATGATTCTGATATTGAAAATGTTTCGCTGGATGATTACATCAGCCGGATGCAGGAAGGCCAGGACAAGATCTACTATATCACCGGTGATTCCTATGCTGCGGTGAAGAACAGCCCGCACCTGGAACTGTTCCGCAAGAAAGGCATTGAAGTACTGTTGATGCACGACCGTGTCGATGAGTGGATGATGTCATATCTCAATGAATATGATGGCAAGACTTTCGTCAATATCGCCAAAGGTGAACTGGACCTGGGTGAACTGCAGGATAAGGAAGAGAAGAAGAAGGCTGAAAAAGCAGCGAAGGATTACAAGAAACTGCTGAAGAAAATGAAGGAAACTCTGGGCGACAAGGTAAAAGAAGTGCGTGTTTCCACCCGTCTGACCGATTCACCGTCCTGCCTGGTGGTAGATCAGAATGACATGGCAGTAAGCATGCAGAAAATTCTGAAACAGGCCGGGCATGAGGTGCCAAACATCGAGCCGATTCTGGAAATCAATGTCGAGCATCCACTGTTAAAACGCCTTGCTGATGAGAAGGATGATACTCGCTTTGGTGATATGTCACACCTGCTGTTCGATCAGGCCATGCTCAGTGAAGGCGGACAGCTCGAAGATCCGGTTTCATTCGTATCGCGCATGAACCAGCTGTTACTCGAAAACCTGTAATAACACATCATTAGAAAACAAAAAAGCGGCCATATGGCCGCTTTTTTTATCTGCAAATACTTTTGTCAGCTAGAGCAAAGCACCAAAGACCAGGATGAGGGGGAGTAATACTAATAAGCTCCTT
>JALUTJ010000405.1:2523-2871 GCA_027057985.1 Chromatiales bacterium | reverse complement strand
GAGTAACACATAATAATAAAAAAGCAGGTACATTTGGGCTAATTTCAAATTTTTCATTTTATTATGCCCATCATATGACTACAATTGAAGGAGGGATGATTTGCACTGATGATCTAGAAATTTACCAACAGGCTAGAATGTTGCGGTCACATGGTATGATTCGTGAGGCAGATGATTCTCGATATGTTGCAAACTTTATAACAGACAATCCAGATCTTAGTCCAGATTTTATTTTTGCTTATCCTGCTTATAATGCCAGGAATACTGAAATTGGTGGCATTATGGGACGTAGTCAATTGAATAGGTTAGATGATAATGTGAAAAAAAGGACTAAAAATTTACTTCATT
>JALUTJ010000405.1:0-2513 GCA_027057985.1 Chromatiales bacterium | reverse complement strand
TAAAACAGAAGGTTCGAGTAATTATGCATTTAACCTTATTTTAAAAAAAGCAGATAATCAGTTAGTTCAAAAGCTAATGAAAATAATGGATGACAATCAGATTGAGTTTAGGCGAGGTAGTGCCGGTGGTGGAAACCAGATACGACAACCATATCTTAAAAAATTCGTGCCAAATGATCATCATCTCAATTTTCCGGAAGTAGAGCATGTGCATTTTTATGGATTCTATATTGGTAATTTCCCAGACCTGGAAATCAAAGATGTTGAAGAACTCTGTCAAATCTTAAACTCTGTCAAATAGTCTATGACTACCGCTATAATACTTGCTGGTGGTTTGGGTACACGCTTGCGCAAAACAGTACCAGACTTACCAAAACCTATGGCAACCATTAACGGAAGACCATTTCTTGAAATTTTGATGGATTACTGGATCAATCAAGGCGTAACTAAGTTTATCCTATCTGTAGGATATCTTCATACTATTATCACTAATCATTTTGGTAATATCTATAAAGGGATACCGGTAGAGTATTCTATTGAAGAAAGTCCACTTGGGACAGGAGGTGGGTTTATGCTTGCTAGTAAATCTATACATGAACCATTTCTACTGATAAATGGTGATACTTTTTTTGAGGTGGACTTATCTCAGCTTAAGAAATTTCATGAGAAAAATAATTCTGATTGGACTTTTTGTCTCTTCCGAACAAATGATATAGATCGGTATATGGGTATGGATATTACAACAAATGGTAAAATCAATTCTCTACAATTATTTGATAGTTCAGATGGCTGTCTTGCAAATGGAGGAATCTATTATATAGAACCGTCAATTATGACTTGTTTTAATGTGCCCGATGGATGTTCAAAATCATTAGAAAATGACTTATTACCAGCATTATTTGACCACACTAATAGAATTTATGGTTTAGAATTTAGTGGTAAATTTATAGATATTGGGATTCCAGAAGACTATAAAAGAGCAAGCAAGTTACTTGTAGATAATGATTCTTACAATACATAGAACGATTTAGTTATTATTGATATATGATTAAAATTTGTTAATTATTCTTCCTTACCCTATGTATGAGTAAGGATCTATTGAGGAGATAATACATGACACATAAAATCTTAGTTACAGGTGGTGCTGGTTACCTTGGCTCGATAATGGTACCAGATCTTCTGGCAGCTGGTCATTCGGTGACAGTTCTAGATAATTTTATGTTTAAACAAACAAGCTTAAACCACTGTTGCTATCACCCAAATTTCTCAGTTGTAAAAGGCGATATTCGTGATGAATCTACAATAAAACCACTTATGCAGAAAGCTGATGTGATAATACCTTTGGCAGCATTGGTCGGTGCGCCTTTATGTAGTGCGGATCCTGTTGGTGCAACGACTACAAATCACGATGCAATTAATTTAATGCTTAATTTGCTATCAAAAGAACAAATTGTTCTTATGCCAACTACAAATAGTGCTTATGGCACAGGGGATGAGAATAATTATTGTACAGAAGAATCTGAGTTAAGGCCTATATCACAGTATGCTATTGAGAAAGTAGAAATAGAGAAACAATTAATGGAGCACCCTAATGCAATAAGTTTTAGGCTTGCAACAGTTTTTGGAATGTCACCAAGAATGCGTATTGATCTATTAGTTAATGATTTTACCTATAGAGCTGTTTATGATAGGTTTGTAGTTCTGTTTGAAAGTTATTTTAAGCGTAATTACATTCATGTTCGTGATGTTTCTAGAGTATTTCAACATGCATTAGACAATTATGAGGGCATGAAGGGTGAGATTTATAACGTTGGTCTATCTGATGCAAATGTGTCAAAAAAAGAATTATGTGAAGTTATACAAAAACAGATACCTGATTTTGTATTTATTGATGCGCCAGTAGGAAAAGACCCAGATCAAAGAAATTATATAGTTTCTAATGATAAAATTGAATCGACTGGCTTTAAACCTATATTTTCATTAGAGAAAGGTATTAAAGATTTGATTAAAGGGTATACAATGATACGTAATACTCGTTATGGAAACATATAGGGTAATTTTAAGATATGCCATCAATTACCTGTGATTTTCTTGTTGTTGGTGCCGGCATTATAGGACTTACTGTTGCGCATGAGCTTTTATTGCTACATCCTCGCAAAACTATTGTAATAATTGAGAAAGAGGAATGTGCGGGGAAACATGCTAGTGGCAGAAACAGCGGAGTCATGCATAGTGGAATATATTATGCGAATGACACTATTAAAGCTAAAGTATGTTCCGAAGGAAGAAAAAGGATTATCGAGTTTGCTAAAGAGGAAAATATTAACTTCGCCGAGTCAGGCAAAGTTATTATTGCAACAGAAGATGATGAGATGGAAACGATTGAAAAGTTACTAAAAAATGCTAAGGCTAATGATATATTTGCAAAGCAGATTGATAATGCAGAATTAAAAAGAATTGAACCACATGCTGCAGATGCTATATCTGCAATATGGACTCCCTCTACCGCAATT
>JALUTJ010000404.1 GCA_027057985.1 Chromatiales bacterium | reverse complement strand
CAAAAGAGTTTAATAGTCACGCTATGAGAACTATTTAACGAGAAAAGACGGATGATATACATTGCTTATATCTTACTGGGAATGGTTGCCGGTTTTCTTGCCGGGCTTTTAGGCGTAGGCGGTGGCCTGGTTATCGTCCCGGTTCTGATACTGGTGTTCCAGGCCAGTCATTTTGCTCCGGATATCATCGTGCACATGGCCATTGCCACCTCCCTTGCGACGATTGTTTTTACCTCCCTTTCTTCTATCTACGCCCATCATTTTCATCACCAGGCCATTCGCTGGGATGTGGTAAAGCATCTGGCGCCGGGTATCGTCGTGGGAGCGCTACTGGGTGCGGTGATTGCCGATATGATCAGTGCCAGCGGGCTGCGACGATTTTTTGGTTTTTTTGAACTCTTTGTTGCGTTGCAAATGGGACTGAACCTTCGTCCTCATGCTGGTCGCCAGTTACCGGGTAAGCCGGGGCAGTTTATTGCTGGCACAGTGATTGGTAGCATCTCGGCCATCGTTGGTATTGGTGGGGGTACCCTCACGGTGCCTTTTCTGGTGTGGTGTAATGTGCGTATGCAAAACGCGGTCGCGACTTCAAGCGCCTGTGGTCTGCCAATAGCGATAGCCGGTGCTGCTGGCTTTATGCTGACCGGGCTGAATGAAGTGGATTTACCGGCCTGGAGTAGCGGCTATGTTTACTGGCCGGCATGGCTGATGATTGTTGTCAGCAGTATTTTATTTGCCCCGCTGGGGGCAAAGGTGGCGCACCGGGTGCCTGCAGCCAGGCTAAAACGTTTTTTTGCCCTGTTATTATTGCTACTGGGTCTTAGAATGTTGTGGTGATCAGCCGCCGGTCATGGACATAAAGCGAACCAGCTTTCCGGGGTTGTTGCTGAATTCGTGTTTTTCCGGTTTCAGGTTGATCGCCCTGTGTATATGCTGCTTCAGTTCATCATCACTGATACCACTGCGCAGAAGATCCCGTAACGGGTAACTATCATCCTGTCCCAGGCACAGGTACAGGGTACCATCCACCGAGAGCCGAACCCGGTTACAGGTATCGCAGAAGTGTTGCGACATGGGCGTGATATAGCCGATACGCAGCTCGGTGCCTTCCACCCGCACATAACGTGCCGGGCCACCCCCGTTCATATTGGCTTTGACCATGTTGTATTTTTTTTCCAGTCGCTGGTGAATCTCGTCCAGCGGGATATATTGCTGGCTGGCCTCACGACCGGTATCGCCCATGGGCATGGTTTCGATAAAGCGCAGGGTAAAATCATGATCGATACAGAACTGCACCATGTCCTCGACTTCATCATCGTTCACGCCGCGCATCACCACCATATTGATTTTAACCGGCTGGAAACCGGCCTCGCTGGCGGCAAGCAGGCCATTAATGACTTTCTCCAGTTTACCGCCACCGGTGATTTCTTTAAAACGATCTGCCTTAAGTGTATCGAGACTGACATTGATGCGTGAAATGCCGGCTTTTTTTAGAGGCCGGGCCAGTTTCTGCAGGCGGGTGGCATTGCTGCTGATGGAAAGGTCTTCGATCCCGGGCAGACTGGAAAGACGGCTTGCCAGCTCGGGGATATTTTTGCGTACCAGTGGCTCTCCGCCGGTGATGCGGATACGCCGGGTTCCGAGCTCGGCAAAGGCACGGATAACACGTTCAATTTCATCGAAAGTCAGCCAGTCAGCCGGTTCCTCAAAATCCTTAAAACCTTCCGGCATACAGTAGTGACAGCGTAAATCACAACGGTCGGTAACCGACAGACGCAGGTACTCGATTTGGCGACCATACTGGTCGATGAGCTGCTGTGACATAAATAACCCCATTCTCTGGCTGGATAAAGCCGGGTGACAATATATTAGATTTTGCTAATTATAGCCGAAGGGAGGGCAGGTGGGGGAATAAAAACTCAGGTGTTATCCTTGACTTCAAGGCTCAGTCGCACCAGGTCCGCCACTGAGGTGACCTTCATCTTTTCCATGACATTGGCACGGTGTACTTCCACGGTCTTGATGCTAATGCCCAGCTCTTTGGCAATATCCTTGTTCAGGACGCCCTTTACTACCAGATCCATGACTTCTTTTTCCCGCCGGGTCAGAGAATTGATCCGTTGCAGGGTTTCATTGTGATCATGGTTACGGGCGCGATCTTCCTTATGTTTGTTGACCGCGTTATGAATACGATCCAGCAGGTCCTGGCCTTTGAACGGTTTTTCCAGAAAATCGAGTACCCCGGCTTTCATTGCCTTTACTGCGGTGGAAATATCACCAAAGCCACTGATCATAATCACGGGTAGATCGATATTGTTGCTGGCCAGTTGCTGTTGCAGCTCCAGTCCACTGATACCGGGCAGGCGCAGGTCCAGGATCAGGCAGCCGATACCATCATCCTCGTAGCTTTCGAGAAAATCATTGGCGGACTCATAAGTTCTAGCCCGGTAATTGATGGTACTGACCAGGTCGCTCAGGTATCGGAGCATACTTGAGTCATCATCAATGATATGAATTGTGACATTCTGATTTTTCATTATGACTATTTTTGTTATTGATTCAGTTTTTGCAGTACAGTGAAAAATCATGAAACTTCATTACTTTTCAAAATCCCTGGCACCGCGGCCACCATACTAACGCGGTGTTGCTTATTAAAATCTCTCGGGATGGGGGAGATGAGATGATTTCAATTTGCGTAATCATATTCGGCTTTTGATACTTATCATATTATGATCATCATTTATTGGTATTAGGGTTTTCCCCTACAATTTGCTCATTTCGACACAGTTTCACGTTTCTTATGTGTAGTATCGGCATAAATAATCATCGGATTAGAAAAAGAGGCCTGTTTTTCTCATGGGAATAAAACGCAGAAAATAAT
>JALUTJ010000403.1 GCA_027057985.1 Chromatiales bacterium | reverse complement strand
TACTCGGATAAAAAGGTGGCTGCACTACTGAATAAATATTTTATCCCGGTCAAGGTGGATCGTGAGATCAATAGTGCACTGGACAGTCGCCTGATTGATTTTGTCGAGCGCACACAGGGCCAGGCCGGCTGGCCGTTGAATGTCTTTATTACTCCTGAGGGCTATCCACTGGTGGGCATGACCTATCTGCCAAGAGAAAACTTTATTTCTGTTCTTGTTAATATCAGGGACAGATGGAAAAGCAGCCGCACCGAGCTGGAACGCATTGCAAAAGAAGCTGCACTGGAACTGACTGGGGCTCAAGCACAAAGCAGTGATGAGATTCCAGCACAGCTTGCAGACACCTACCTTAAGAGGTTTCTGGCACAGGCACAAAGTTTATATGATGATATGTCGGGTGGTTTTGGCCAGCAAAACAAGTTTCCCTCGGTGCCACAGTTAATGACCCTGTTGCATGCCTATTCGCTGAAAAAGGATAAGACGTTATCAGATTTTCTACGCCTCACCCTGGATAAAATGGCCACCCAGGGGCTAAACGATCATCTTGGTGGTGGTTTTTTCCGTTATGCGGTCGATCCCGGCTGGCAGATCCCGCATTTTGAAAAAATGCTCTATGACAATGCATTGATGGCAAACCTGTATATGCAGGCAGCAACAATTTTCAATCAGCCTGCCTATGCCGATATTGCACGGACTACGCTGGATTTTATGCTGAATGAATTGCAGGTACCGCAGGGTGCTTTTATGGCAAGTCTTTCGGCAATAGATAATAAAGGTGTCGAGGGAGGTTATTACCTCTGGAACCGGGACGAGCTTGAAAATTTACTGACACAAAAAGAGTTACAGATTACTGAAGTTGTCTGGCAGCTCGAAGGTGCCCCGGACCTTGAGCATGGTCATCATCTTATTGAGGTTATGCCGGTAAAGGAAGCGGCTGAATTTATTAAAATGCCTTATCAGGAGGCGCTAAAGCTATTTGCTTCGGCGAAAAGAAAAATGCTCAGGGCAAGAATGCAACGCAGGCTACCCGCAGACAATAAATTACTGGCAGGCTGGAACGGGCTGGCGTTAAGTGCTTTTTCCCGGGCGGCGATTCAGTTCAATAATAAGAAGTATGCTGTGGCAGCAAAAGGGATTCATGATTATCTTTATAAAAACCTTTGGGATGGCAGCACGCTGTATCGCCTGAATGTCACAGATACTAAAAGGGTAAAAGGACAGTTGCAGGATTATGCCTATGTTGCGCGTGGACTTTATGACTGGGTGCAATATAAAAGTGACAAACAGGACAGGCGCTGGCTGCGAGAAATAATCCAGCAGGGCTGGAATCGTTTTTATGGTAGGCAGGGCTGGTTGCTGGCGGAGGATATGCTGCTAAAGTATGGTCAGGGAGAAACTGTTATAATGGATGGTGTAATGCCTTCGCCGTCTGCGATTTTAGCTGCAGTAACAGTAAAAGTAGCTGAAGAAGACGGAGATAAAGCCCTGTTAAAACAGGCAAGAAAGGCATTGAACAGTGGCAGAGAAGTGATCAATGCGAATCCTTTCTGGTATGCAACCCAGATTGATACCATACTGCATCTTTCACAGTGATTGCTTTAAAAATCTTATATTTCTGCTGAGAGATCAACCGGAGCGTTTTCCAGCACTTCAAATTCAAACATGGTAACACTACTGCTGGAAAGAATTTGTTTACTGAGCCGAATATAGAATAAGCGGGTCTTCATATTTACCGAAAGCATGGTGTTGATATCATACATATTAGCTGGAACGATAATGCTGCGTTTTTGTTTCAGTGAGACCTGTTTCGGAATCAACAGGCTGCGGAAATAGTCGGTGCCCTTACCAGCTCCTTTAATTGCCTTAACTGCGATCGGTACCGCACTATGAGAGAGATGCATAACACCCATATCAATATTACTTTCGCGGTTGATATGTACCCAGCGGATAATACCGATCTTCCAGCGCAGACCAGTTTTACTTTCAAACAGGTAACTGATAATTTCACCGACTCGGATATTCATATCATGGCAGGATTCATCACAGCTTATGGATATACCAGTACGACTGATATTGTTCTGCCGCCATGGGCTGACAGGATAATCGGATTTTTCGTGGACGCGATCCTTATGTAGCGCCTGGCGATAAATATTAGCGAACACCGTGGTCTGTTTATTTTCACCAGAACTTACCAGCCGTAGTTCATCCATCTCCGGGGTAAAGTCGGCCTTGTTGGATGAATAAAAGTGACAGGCATTGAGCCCCAGTGCCATGCGCAGCCGCGCCCCTCGATCTTCACGATGGGTTTCACGAGACGGGGTGCTGTGCCAGGTATCATTCAGGCGCAACAGCATATCGCGTTGCTGACGTTCCTTGAGGGTGCGTGGCGTTTCTTCCTGTTCCATAAATTCATCGTGTTCAGAACTAAGACGCAGGACACGAGTAATATGATTTGCAAGGCGTTCCTTCACTTTACTCATATCAATAACACGACCATCCACCGGTTCCCATTCCAGGTTTTTGGGGATAAAGCGCGGTGCCATGTCAGTGGCAAAATCTACCGCGTACTGGTTACTGATATGATGACTTTCGTGTTCATTGATATGACAGACCGAGGTCCAGGCTGAGACCAGGTAATAGATGTCTTCAGCTTCATTTTGCATCAGGTGATAAGGTGCCGAAAGTGAGAGCAATACAATACGCTTGTAGGCAAGATCGATACTGTAGTGAACCGGCAGCACGTAATCAGGCCAGGGATCATCGAGTGTTTCATTATGGATATTTTCATGCTCGGCATAGCGATAAAGCTGGTGCATTTCACGCCAGACATCATACTGCGGCGAAGCATAGACCAGGTAACTTTCCACCACGCTACGTGCCAGGTACT
>JALUTJ010000402.1 GCA_027057985.1 Chromatiales bacterium | reverse complement strand
CTTATTTTATTCAGGGGAGAATCATTATGGCAACAGCAGTGTGTGATCCCGAAATTGGTGTCTGGTACCGCGATATCGAGAACCGTGTTTTTGAAGTGATTGCACTTGAAGATGAGGACACGATCGAGGTGCAGTATGCCGATGGCAATATCAGTGAATTCGATCGTGAGAGCTGGGATTTACTGAGTGTGAATGTGGTCTCTGACCCCGGCTTCGATAGCGGCCTTGGCGATGACATTATCGAGGAAGATGAAAATATTCTCGGTGATACCCTTAAACCCATCAGCTGGGATAACGTGGTGGGGGAAATCGACGCATAAAAAAACACCCCTGTGCGGGGTGTTTTAAAATTTTCATTTTTTATGCATCCAGTTTTTTGTACTTGATGCGGTGCGGCTGGATATCTTCGCCCAGTCGCCGCTTACGGTCTTCTTCGTAATCGGCATAGTTCCCTTCAAACCACTCGACGTGGCTATCACCCTCGAAGGCCAGCATATGCGTGGCGACACGATCCAGGAACCAGCGATCGTGCGAGATAACGACGACACAACCGGCATATTCTAGAATGGCTTCTTCCAGGGCACGCAGGGTTTCAACATCGAGATCATTGGTCGGTTCATCCAGCAGCAGTACGTTGCCACCGCTTTTAAGCAGTTTTGCCAGGTGTACCCGGTTGCGTTCTCCGCCGGAAAGATCACCAATATGCTTTTGCTGATCCGAGCCCTTGAAATTAAAGCGTGAAACATAGGCTCGGCTGTTAATTTCAAACTCACCCACTGTCATGATGTCGTGTTCATCCGAAATTTCCTGCCACACGGTGTTTTTGTCATTCAGGGCATCGCGGCTTTGATCAACGTGGGAGATCTGCACTGTTTCACCGATACGCAGTTCGCCACTATCCGGTTTTTCTTCCCCGACCAGCATACGGAACAGGGTGGTTTTACCGGCACCATTAGCACCGATAATCCCGACGATACCGCCACGGGGCAGGTTAAAGCTCAGGTCTTCAAACAGGATACGATCACCAAAGCGCTTGCTGATATGATTAGCTTCGATGACCAGTTCACCCAGGCGTGGCCCCGGTGGAATAAATAACTCGTTGGTTTCATTGCGCTTCTGGTATTCCTTTGAGGCCATTTCTTCGTAGCGAGCCAGGCGCGCCTTGCTCTTGGCATGGCGGCCTTTTGCATTACTTCGCACCCATTCCAGCTCGGTTTTCATCGCCTTGGCATGCGCCTCCTGCTGCTTTTCTTCCATTTCCAGACGCTTGCTCTTTTGCTCCAGCCAGGAGGAGTAATTGCCTTCCCACGGGATGCCGTGGCCACGGTCGAGTTCCAGAATCCAGCCGGCGACATTATCAAGGAAGTAGCGGTCGTGGGTAACGGCAACCACGGTGCCGGGGTAATCATGCAGGAAGCGTTCAAGCCAGGCCACGGATTCGGCATCGAGGTGGTTGGTGGGTTCGTCGAGTAACAGCATGTCCGGCTTGGACAGTAACAGCTTACACAGCGCTACCCGGCGACGTTCACCTCCGGAGAGCTTTGTTACATCGGCATCCCAGG
This sequence comes from Chromatiales bacterium, assembly GCA_027057985.1. GTDB lineage: Bacteria > Pseudomonadota > Gammaproteobacteria > UBA6429 > Thiohalophilaceae > JAGLTQ01. The sequence continues at coordinate 1,328 of JALUTJ010000402.1, read as the reverse complement.
CAGGCAGGCGCAGGGCATCGGCCGCCACTTCCAGGGTGCGATCCAGGTTATGACCATCGGTGGCCTGAAGCAGGTTTTCCAGTTCGGCCTGCTCGGCGGCAAGGGCATCAAAATCGGCATCCGGATCGGCATAGGCAGCGTAGACTTCATCGAGACGCGTCAGGGCAGCCTTGATCTCTGCTACGGCATCTTCAATATTGCCGCGTACATCCTTTTCTGGGTCCAGTTGTGGTTCCTGTGGCAGGTAACCGATCTTGGTACCTGGCTGTGGCCGGGCCTCGCCGTCAATTTCGGTATCCAGTCCGGCCATAATTTTCAGCAGGGTGGATTTACCAGCACCATTGAGCCCGAGTACCCCGATTTTTGCGCCCGGAAAAAAGGACAGGTTGATGTCCTTGAGGATAGTCCGCTTCGGCGGCACGATCTTGCTCACCTGGTTCATGGTGTAAATATATTGAGCCATATTGCTTTGTTACCTGTCGGTTAAGTGACTGTTAAATCAACGAAATTATATCCCGCTAATATACCGATTTGACAGAAAAAAATGTAGCTGATTTCCATTCTACTATTAAGTCAATGGGATTCTGGACGATAAAGAAAGCAGGCTCTTTGTGATAAATGTATTTGAAACTGATGACAAGAAGGCAGTATGAAGAAAAATCTCCCCGTTACAGATAATGAAATACCCCTCAGTGATGATACGGTAATCACCTCGACAACGGATCTGAAAGGCGCAATTACCTATGTAAACCAGGATTTTACAAAGATCAGTGGTTTTTCAGCCGAGGAGCTGCTGGGAAAAAACCATAATATCGTGCGTCACCCGGATATTCCGCCAGCCGCCTTTGCCGATCTGTGGAAAGATATCAAGGCGGGTAAGTCATGGATGGGCTATGTTAAAAACCGGGCCAAAAATGGTGATTATTACTGGGTCGATGCCTTTGTTATGCCGGTAAAACGAAATGGTGAAATCATTGCCTATGAATCGACCCGGGTAAAAGCCAGTGATGCCGCCAAGGCGCATGCCAGCGCTCTGTATAAAAAGATATGGTCAGGAAAAAAACTGCGTCTGAAAACACTGCCCCTGATGACAAAGTTCATAATAGGTGCCATTGGTGTGCCTTTTGCACTGGCTGCCGGCCTGTTTGCCGGTGGCTTTCTCAGCCTGTCAGTGGCACTACTGACCTGGTTGACAGGTGCCGGGCTGAGTGCCGCCACGGTCTGGTACCTGCTAAAGGACTTACCTGCACTGCTCAAAGAAGCACGCGGCATTGTCGATAACAAGATTATTCAGGTGGCCTATACCGGAAATGTCGATGATATCAGCC
>JALUTJ010000401.1 GCA_027057985.1 Chromatiales bacterium | reverse complement strand
TATCCGGATTTTTCTTACCAAATGATGCAAGACCAAGATTATGAAATCCATTATCTGTGAAATTCGGAGCTGAGTGACAGGTAGCACATTTTGCTTTGCCTACAAATAATTTAAAACCTCTTATTTGCTGTGGTGACATTGCATTCTCGTCCCCTTTCACCCAGCGATCAAATTTAGAGTTTCTGCTTACGACTGTACGCTCAAAAGTTGCAATTGCTTTTGAAACTGTCTTCGCACCAATTTTTTCACCCGGATAAGCCTTTGCAAATAATTTGATGTACTCCTTGTTTGAATTAAGCCACTTGAATAATTTTCGTGTATTCATGTTCATTTCAACAGTGGCTTCCATTGGTCCCATTGCCTGGTCTTCAAGTGATTTTTTGCGGCCATCCCACATCTGAATTGTATTGTATGCAGTATTAAATATAGTTGGAGATGCTCTTCCTAACACTTTACTTTTAACACCTTTCGCTGTAGGAAGACCATCAGACCAGCCCAGCGCAGGATTATGGCATGTTGCACAGGACATATTCCCATCTCCACTTAAGCGTGGGTCAAAATAGAGTTTTTTACCCAGCGTAATCCTGGCTTTGTTTGGCTTGTTACCCTTCGGATAAGGAACTTGTTCCGGCAATAGCCATTCTTTCAGACTTGGATGCCCCGCTTTAAATACGTATTTTTTTTCATCTGCTGATACCGCGCCTGATATTAAGGACAACCCCAAAACAGACGCCAGGATAGTCTTGTAAAAATTATTGCCCATTTTTCACTCCCACTTTCATCAAAAAAATACTACGTTTATAAAAATCATACTTCAAATTGACTTACTACACTTTGCAGCTCATTAGCTGCCACCCCCAGGCCTTCCGCAAGAAGAATTAAAGCATCTGCCTGTTTGTTATTTTCACCTGAAATATTAGCCAGCTCTGAAACTGTTCCTGTGATCCTTGATGTTGCTTCTCTTTGACTATCTATTAGTTCCGACAGCTCTCTCATATCAGCACTAATGACTTTTGCATGATCGCTACTTGATGTACTTTTATCCGCCGCATCTCGTAATGCATCAATATTTGTCATTACATCATCACGTGCACTGTGAATAGAGTCAGCCGTTTCCTTAACGCTGTTACTAATATTTCCAATAAGATTAGATATCTCATCAACAGCCTGGCCTGTCCTTCCTGCCAGTGTTCTTACCTCATCAGCAACTACTGCAAAACCACGCCCCTGCTCACCAGCACGGGCCGCTTCTATCGCAGCATTTAGTGCCAGAAGGTTTGTCTGTTCTGAAATGTCACTGATAGTTTTTGTTATACCGGTTATTTTTCCAGCAATTTCCGATAACTCCTCACTATTAGTGGCAGAGACATCTATTTTTTCCTGAAACTTTTTAAAGCTCTCCACTACCTCAAGTATCCCATGTGCAGAACTATCAGCTGAATCTGATGTAAGTTGTGCACTTTTAAGTGCATGTGTTGCTTTTTCAAATGCTGATGATGCTGTGGAGGTTAATTCGTTCGTGCCTGACTCAATGTTATTTACAATATCATCAAGAGTATTTGTTGATTGCCGTAATACAACCGCATTGTTTGACAAACCTTCTGTCTCAGCATTTACACTCTGACTTGCGCTTGAAATATGGCCAATTATCTCCCGTAACCTTGAAAGCATGTTATTCATCGCAATGATTGTATGTGCAATTTCATCTTCGCCTTTAATTTCAACATCAACCTTTGTTTTAAGATTTCCAGATGCCATCGCCTCCATAACATCTTTTATACTCGCAAGTGGGCGGCTCATCATGCGCGCACCAAAAAACGCAACTACAATCCCTGCTACAATCAGCATAACAAGTATGACACCAATTATTTCAAACAGGGATGATGCTCTTTTTTCCGCATGCTCCAGAACATCATTAAGACTCTTCTCGCTTTGCTTTATAATTTCTGTCGACAGATGTACAATATTTTCAAGTTTACTATTAATGCCTGCTGCAAGACTTAATGCTTCTTCATCATCATTTTTGCGCGCAAGACTAATGATTGTTAGCTGTTTCGGACGCAATTCTTTCATGCCAGATACAAGCTGCCTGACAAGAGCATCATTCTTAGGTAGTAGTTCAGCAAGTTTTGCTAATGCCTCATCAATTATTGCGCCACTTCGAATAGATAATATTGCAGCTTTTCTTATCCCCTGTTTATCATCACTTGCAATCAATGCCTGAATATTTCTGTCCATGTTAACAATTGCTGCACGTGTATTATTTGCTGCACTTGTACGTAGCGATGCTACGCGAACAGCTTCACCTATTTCGTTAAATTGATTAATGATGACATATCCAGCAAGGAGGATAACGACAGCCATGGCCAACAAAAAAGCCCCTGATACTCCCAGTATTTTTGCTTTTAATTTAAACCGCCCCAACAACATACTATTACCCCATTCCAGTCAATCTGCTTTTTTATAGCGGCATCCAAAAAAGCACCTTTAGGGGTAAGTTCTTACAAAAACAATTATGTGATATGAATTTACACTTTGTTACATTTAGAATTATTCTAATATGCGTATGCACAGCTTGAAGCAGATTCCTGGACTGAACCTGAAAGGGAAAGGAAAATGAGAAGGGAGGTTACTGCTCTTCAAAATTGAAGAGCAGTAAATGATAGCAAATTTATTTTATTGTCCGTGCTCGCAGGAAAGCGCGTTCTGATATTTCATCCCATGCCGTAACCTGTTCACGGTATTTCTTTAACGAAGCATAGATGCGTTTAGCGGTGTCATCCTTGTTTGCCAGCTCTTCAACGACTTCATCAGAAATTCGACGCAGTTCTTTTAACACATCATCCGGGAAAGCACGAAGCTGAACATGATGCTCATTAATCAGGGTTTCTAAAGCCGCGTTATTTCTTGCCATGTATTCCGCCAGCATATCCTGGTTTACGATCTTGCAGGCTGCGAGGACGATTTCCTGCAGATCTGCCGGCAGGGCATCAAAGGCTTTCTTGTTGATAATGGCTTCCAGCGTGGTGCCCGGCTCATGCCAGCCCGGATAGTAGTAATACTTTGCCACCTTGTAAAAACCAAAGGCAAGGTCATTATAAGGACCCACCCACTCGGTAGCATCAAGTGCACCGGTTTGTAGCGCGGTATACAGTTCGCCGCCGGGCAGGTTAACGGGTGTGCCGCCGGCTCGCTTGAAGACTTCACCGCCTAAACCGGGGATACGCATTTTTAAGCCCTTGATATCTGCAAGTGACTTGATTTCCCTGTTGAACCAGCCTCCCATCTGCACCCCGGTATTACCTGCGGCCGCTGGTACCAGGTTGTACTGGGCATAAACTTCACGCCAGAGTTTTAAGCCACCACCATGATAGAGCCAGCCATTCATTTCATCGGCCGTTAAACCAAAAGGAATGGTAGAGAAAAACTGGATAGCTTCATTTTTTCCTTTCCAGTAGTAGGCGGCACCATGCCCCATTTCGGCTGTACCGCGTGAAACCGCGTCAAAGACTTCAAAGGCGGGTACCAGTTCTTTCGCACCATAGACCTTAACCTTGATACGACCACCACTCATTTTATCGATCAGACTGGCAAGGTTATTTGCCCCGGTACCAAGACCAGGAAAGTTCTTCGGCCAGGTGGTCACCATTTTCCAGTGATATACTTTTTCTATCACTGCTTTTTGTTTTGAATCTCCCTCTTTGGGAGAACAGCCACTTATTACAACTGCCATGCTCAGTAACAATAACAAGCCTGTTATAACGTGCTTATTTTTTTTCATTGTTTTTCCCCGTAAAAAATAATTACTTTTACTATTAAACTATCAGGTTAGCATATTCCATCATCAGCCATTTACTGCCGATATCATCAAAATTTACCTGAACCCGGGCATGACGGCCTTCACCTTCGTAATTGAGCACCACACCTTCACCAAACTTTTCATGATACACCCTTTGCCCCAGTTGTACCGGTGCCGCTTCTGCGACCGGGTTACTACTGTACTGTGACTGCGCTGTTAGCGGGGTTGCCGTGCCCTGCATTCGCACATGCTGTACAAATTCTTCCGGTATCTCGGAAAGAAAACGTGATGGCCGCGCATAGGTTTCTTCACCGTACAGACGTCGTTTCTCGGCATGGGTCATTACCAGCTTTTCCATTGCCCGGGTCATGCCGACATAGCAAAGACGACGTTCTTCTTCGAGACGGCCACTTTCATCGGCAGATCGACTGTGTGGAAACAGGCCTTCTTCCATCCCCGCCATAAAGACCTGCTTGAATTCCAGCCCCTTGGCCGAGTGCAGGGTCATCAGTTGTACACTATCTTCACCTTCACTGGCCTGGCCTTCACCCGCTTCCAGTGAAGCATGGGCCAAAAAGGCTGACATCATATCCATTTCGGATTCTTCCCAGTCATCCTGCTCGAAGCTGCGGCCGGCATTGACCAGTTCTTCCAGGTTCTCGATACGGTTACGGCCTTTCTCACCTTTTTCTTTTTCGTAATGTGTTATCAGGCCACTATGATGGATGACATGCTCTATCTGCTCGTACAACTCCATATTCTCGATGCCCTGTTGCATGGTATTGATAAGGTCGATAAAAAACTGCAGCGCACTGGCAGCGCGAGCGGTAACATCCCCGTTTGCAATTAAATCGATACAGGCCTGCCACATGGAAACATCATTGGCACGGGCATAACTGCGCACAAGGTCGACGGTCTTGTTACCAATGCCCCGGGTTGGCAGATTGACGATGCGTTCAAACGAAGCATCATCAGCACGATTCGCTATCAGGCGCAGATAAGCCAGCGCGTCCTTGATCTCCTGGCGCTCGAAGAAACGTAGACCGCCATAGATTCGATACGGTGTGCCGGTTTGCATCAGGGCTTCTTCAAGCACTCGCGACTGGGCATTGGAACGATACAGAATCGCGTTTTCACTGCGCAGGCCGCCCTGCTCATTCCAGGCAATAATTTTATCGACAATATAGCGTGCTTCTTCCATCTCGTTAAAGGCACTATAGATTTCAATCAGCTCACCTTCACTACCCTCGGTCCAGAGTTCCTTGCCCATGCGATCGGTATTATTGGCAATCAGAGCATTGGCGGCGCCCAGAATATTGCCGGTAGAACGATAGTTCTGCTCCAGCCGAAATTGCGAGGTGTTTTGATAGTCCTTGCTAAAGCGGTAGATATTTTCAACCTGCGCCCCACGCCAGCCATAAATCGACTGATCATCATCACCAACCACAAAAACATTCGCCGTTTGCCCGGCCAGCAGCTTAATCCAGGCATATTGAATGGTGTTGGTATCCTGAAATTCATCAACCAGGATATTCTGAAAACGCGCCTGGTAATGCTGCAGGATATCCGGTCGCTTGACCCAGAGGTCGTAGGCACGCAAAAGCAGCTCGGCAAAATCAAGCGCACCATTACGCTGACACATGGCTTCATATTCGCGATAGATTTCGACCATGTGTTGCAGGTAATTATCGTTACGATGTTCGATATTGTGTGAGCGCAGGCCTTCATCCTTGCGGGCATTGATCCACCACTGCACCTCGCGCGGCACCCAGCGCTTGTCATCCAGCCCCATTTCACGAATCACACGCTTGATCGCCCGGTGCTGGTCTTCACTGTCCATGATCTGAAAAGACTGTGGCAGCTCGGCTTCTTTCCAGTGCGCTCGCAACAAGCGGTGAGCAATGCCATGAAACGTCCCAACCCAGAGTCCTTTCGACGGCATTCCCAGCAGGCGCTCAATACGGCCGCGCATTTCTGCCGCCGCCTTGTTGGTAAAAGTCACCGCGAGGATACTGTAGGCAGAGATATTATCGGCCTGCATCAGCCAGGCAATGCGGTGTACCAGAACGCGGGTTTTGCCACTGCCAGCCCCGGCCAGCACCAGCACGTTCGAAGCCGGTGCGCACACCGCCTGTCGCTGCTCATCATTCAGCGGATCGATAATATAAGAAACATCCATAGACGTATTCTAACAAAATGTGGCCTGTTGTTGGGTTTTAAAAAGCTCTCGGCATATTCACCCTGTATTTTCTATGTTAATCTGTTGGCAACGGACTAACTACACGGCAAGATAAGAAAACATCATGAATGATGAAAAAAATAACAGCTTCAAACAACGCCTGCAGGCTCTGCATGAAAAATACCATCGCCAGTTACCGGAAAAACTGGCCGAGATCCATACCAGCTGGGATGCCTGGAAAGCCGAGCCCGAAAACCCGGAGCGCATGGAAGACTTCTATCGCCTGATTCATACCCTCAAAGGCACGGCGGCAACATTTGGCTTTAATAGCCAGTCGGAATGCTGTTTTGAAGTTCAGCAAGTCCTTTTACGGATCAAGGAAAAGAAAATCACCCTCAGTGAAGAAGACATTCAGAATATCCAGCAACACATTGATAAGCTGGAACAGAATATCAACCACCCCACCGATAGTCAGCTGTAACTGCAATTTTTCACCGCAAAGGCACAGAGAACGCAGAGATTTATTATTTACACATAACAGGATATTTTGAGATAAAAAATCTCTATCAATATTTTTATTTTTGTCAGACTGAAATCTGACTTACACAGAAAATAACTTTGCGTCCTTTGCGTCCTGGCGGTGAATTATTTTGTTTACATAAGAAAAATTATTATGCCAGTACGGCGGGGAGCTCTGTGGTCAGTTTCTGTTTTTCTGCCACCGCTTCCCCCATCAGAGCAAAACCCAGCAGCTGACCATCATCACTTTCAAAGCGGGCTCTTACTGTATTTTTATCAACTTCAACCTGCCATTGCCCTTTTGCATCACGCGCCGGTGCTGCAACCACCAGTGGGCAGGCGGGGGTTTTAACCAGCACCGGCATGGCCGGATAGGTCACTGCGGTTTTCTCACCGGCCAGAGTCTTTGCAAGAGTACGCGCTGCATTCATTAGCGGCATCACATAAGGTAAAAACAGGCCTTCGACTTCGGCGCAGTCGCCCAGCGCATAAACATCAGCATTGCTGGTTTGCAGGTAACGGTTAACGATAATCCCTTTCTTCACCGCTAAACCGGCTTCTTCGGCAAGTGCGGTATTGGGTTGCAGGCCTACTGCGCAAAGCACGGCATCACTCGTAAAGGGTGCTTCACCTTCTATGTCAATACTAAAGTGGTTATCGGTAAAATTGAGTTGCTGAATGTTTTTCCCCAGCTTCCAGTTCACACCCTGTTCACTTAAGGCCTGTTGCAGGTAACGCCCGGCCTGCTCTGGTAACAGGTTTGCTAACGGGTAATCGGCAATATCGATAACCGTGACAGAATAACCTGCGCTAACAAGATCATTGGCAAACTCGCAACCAATCAAGCCAGCACCAATAATGGTCACCGACTGCTTGCCTTCAATAGCTTTGCGAAAACCGGCATAACTTTGCAGATCATTCGCAGTATGTACCTGCTCCATGGCATTACCCGCAAGGTGAATTCGGATAGCACTGGCACCCAGCGCCATCACCAGTTTACTGTAGCTATAGTCTGTATTGTCTGCGGTCGTAACAATATGGTTGCTGGTATCTACCGCTGTAACCCGGGTATGAGGAAGAATGGTTGCCGACAGATCTTCGGCCATTTTTTCTGCCGATGCGGTTGGCAATTCTGATGGCAGCCTGTTTTTCGCCAGCGCATTGGAGAGCATGGGCTTGGAATAAAAATCGGCCGCATCATCAGCAATAATGGTGAGCGGAGTATCCTTATCCAGCTTGCGCAGCTCGCGGGCAACATTGTAGCCCGCGAGCCCGGCACCAATGATAATTATCGGCTCGGTTGTTGCCATCCTGCTGTCTTATTTAAGTTCCTGCATTTCAAAATCGGCCTTGCCAACACTGCAATCGGGGCAAAGCCAGTCATCCGGGACATCTTCCCATTTTGTACCCGGGGGGATACCTTCTTCTGGCAAACCTTTTTCCTCGTCATAGATAAAACCACAAATGACGCAAATCCACTTCTTCATCCAGTTTCTCCTGTTAAATGTCATTTTTCTCGCTGCAAAGCGAAACCTGCCTCCCTTTATAACGGTAAAAATGAGAAAAAGTTAACCTTTTTACTCAGAATTAGTATTTTTTTCTAAATTCTGTGTCATTTCGGTCGTTAAAAAGACAGAACAGTTTAATAATGGTGGTGGCGCTGGCGAATCTCAATATGATGCCGCAAAAAACAGGCTAATTATGGGCCACCCTATATACCCTGAATACCGAGATAACAGACCATGTCCAATGCACAGATACAGGAACTTATCAGTAATGCCAGCGAACTGGTTTCATTGCCGGAAATCTCGCTGCGGGTAAACGAACTCGCCAGTGACCCCAACTCCACCGCCGATGACATGGCAAAAGTCATTTCTCAGGATCCGGCGCTGGTGGCACGCATGCTACGCATTGCCAATAGCGCCTATTATGGTCTTTCTACCGAGGTAGAAACCATCAACCGCGCCATTGCCATCCTCGGTACCAATAAAATCCGCGACCTGGTGCTCTCCACCGCCGCCAGTGAAGCCTTTGAAGGTATTCCAAATAATCTCATCACCATGCAGGACTTCTGGCATCACAGTCTGTACTGTGGCCTGCTGGCACAGATCCTGGCGAAAAAATCGAAGAAGCTACAGGCCGAATCCCTCTTTATTGCCGGGCTGCTGCACGATATTGGCCAGCTAATTATGTTTAACCAGATGCCGGAAAAATCCCACGAGGCCATTCTGTTGATGATGGAAGGGTCGGAAGAAATGGAAAGCTTCGAAGCCGAACGCAGTGTCTTTGGCTTTGACCATACCGAGGTCGGTGCCGCACTGGTTGAAAGCTGGAAGCTGCCAGCGGTATTACAGGAATGTGTCCATTTCCACCACGAGCCGCAAAAAGCAAAGGATTACCCGGCCGAAGTTGCCTTAATTAATATTGCCAACGCCGTGGCAGTAATGGCAGACTTCGATTCAATGGATGAAGACGATGAAATCCCCCGTATCGACCCACAGTCCTGGGAAATGACCGGCCTGAGCAAAGCTGATTTGCCCAAGGC
>JALUTJ010000400.1 GCA_027057985.1 Chromatiales bacterium | reverse complement strand
TTGGCGACGTTATTACCGATAATACGTAATTCCTGTGCGGCTGCATTAATACCACTTAAAGCTGAACGAAATGGCATGATGAATCTCCTCTGTTACAAAATTTCTTTAACGTCAGCTAAACCAGCTGAACCTGCATTAGCCAGGGATAATGAAACACCCTGACCACCTGAACCCAGAGATACACTCTGAACCGTGTCACTGATCAATGTATCGAGTGACTGTGCTTCCCCATCAACCTTGCCAACGGCACTGATACGATAATTACCCGAGGTCGCTTTTTGCTGGTTTGACATCATTCCGTCCCAGTCAAAATGTACAACACCAGCCGGCTTGTTACCGAGGTTGATTTCCTTAACCAGTTCTCCCTTGTCATTCATAATACTGACTTTTAAATCAGCAACACTGGTTTTCAAATCCACGGCACCGCGCATCAATGAACCTTCTGAGAATGTCGTTGCTGCGCCCGGTACCAGTACCTTGCGCCCTACCATGCTCGAAGCCTGTAACGCCTGGCTTGACTTCAGTGAATTAGCCAGACTGTTGAACGCATCCTTGATTTCCTTGAGACCGGAAACCGTACTGAACTGTGCCATCTCACTAAGAAACTCACCGTTTTGCATTGGCTTCATCGGATCCTGATGATTCATTTGTGTGGTCATCAACTTGATAAAGTCTTCCTGGCCAAGACGCTTCTGTTTTGCCGCCTCCCTTGGCTTACTCAGTCCCAGGCTTTCCAGTACCTGATTATTTGGTTTATTGATACTTTCCATAATTAAACTCCTGATGAAACTCACTCACCGATTAAATTATTGTCCTAAAGAGATTGTACGCATTAGCATTTGCTTGGCCGTGTTCATTACTTCAACATTGGTCTGGTATGAACGTGATGCCGATATCATATTCGCCATTTCCTCGATAACATTGACGTTTGGCATATAGACGTAGCCTTCTTCATTTGCCAGTGGATGCCCCGGGTTATACTCGGCACGGGCAGGGTCCTGCTTTTCGACGATACCCAGTACCTGTACCCCGACACTGCCATTCTCGTCATCGAACTCATTCATTAACATCGAAGCAAAAACCGGCTGCCGCGCTTTATAAATCTGGTCAGTACTACTGCTGGCACTGTTGGCATTTGCCAGGTTACTGGAGGTGGTATTCAGGCGCAGGCTTTCTGCAGAAAGAGCCGAGCCGGAAACATTGAAGATATTAAATAACGACATGCTTATTCACCTCGTATTGCTGATAACATGCCCTTGATACGACCTGACATAATGCGTAAGGTCATCAGATAGCGCATGGAGTTGTCGGTAAACTCGGCCATTTCCACATGAGGCTCGACTGTATTACCATCGAGTGAAGGCTGAGTTGGCATGCGGTACATTTCTTCTGTCGCCATGAATGAATTCTCTGGCTGGATATGCCCACGCTGTGTAGTAGCAAGAGGGACTGTCATGCTATTACCCGCAGCCTGCTTTAGTGCAGCCTTAAAGTCGATATCCTTTGCCTTGTAGCCAGGGGTGTCTGCATTGGCCAGGTTCTGTGCCAGTAACTGGGCGCGGCGACCCTGGAGTCGCATTGCGTCCTCGTGAATTCCAAAAACCCTGTCGATACTGATTGTCATTGCTGCTTTACCTCGTTTGTGTACTGAGGTTAGTGCAACAGCCGTGCCAAAGTTTTTAACTCAATAAAAACAATAAGTTACAGGTTTTGAAGGGGCGGCAATACAGGCAAAAAGCGGCAATGTCTGGCCATGGTCGGCTGACACGGTCATCAGCAGAAATTAAGTGGAATTTACAGCCCAGAACAGACTGCCGGGATTAAACGCCGGGAATGGATTCCTTGAGACGGTAAACCACGCCATCGGGATAGCGCACCATCATAAACTCGCGGGTATAGCCGGTTGGCGATTCGGAACCACCCAGGATCAGGGTACCACCAGGCTTGAGAATTTTTGCCATGCGCTCGAGAATATCTTTTTTCATTTCTGAAGAAAAATAAATCAGGACATTGCGACAGAAAATAATATCGAACTTGCCAAGCAGGTTATAACTGTTCAGCAGGTTCAGTTCGGTAAAACGGGTGCGTAACTTGATATCCGGGTTAATGATCCACTTATCATCTTTATGAGTGAAAAACTTATCCCGGCGTTCCGGTGACAGCCCCCGCACTACGCTCAGCTCATCATAAGCGCCCTGCTGTGCCTGGTTAACCACGGTCTGAGAAATATCGGTGCCGACGATTTCAACACTGGAAGTCAGCTTGCCCGGATTCTGCTGCTGAAACTCGCTTACCGTCATGCTGATGGAATAGGCTTCCTGCCCAGTCGAACTAGCCGCAGACCAGATACGAATCGGTGCTTTCTTTTCTGCCAGTTCCGGCAACAGGTTATTGCGCAAAATCTCGAAAGGATAAACATCACGAAACCACATGGTTTCATTGGTGGTCATGGCATCAATGACTTTTTCGCGCAGGCGTGGGTTATTTCCCGTTACCAGGGTTTTCATCATATCGGAGAGTGAAGGAAAGGAAAATTCCTCGGTAACCCGCTTTAGACGACTGGTTACCAGGTAATGCTTGTTTTCACCCAGTACGATGCCACAGGCATCTTCAAGATACTGCCTGAAAGTATTGTACTCGTTTAATGGAATGGGAGATTGATCCACGTTATACCTTAAAATTTTTTTGCCGATTATAACTGCAAAGCAGAAGCTAAATCACACCTTTTTCTTCAAGTAATGATTTAATCTCGCCAACAAGTTCTTCTGCCTTGAACTTGGGAATAAACTTATCGGCCTTTACCTTTTGTGTCATGCTTTCATTAAAGCCACCACTGAGTGATGAATGCAGCATAATATTCAGATTCTTGAGCCGATCATCATTTCGAATTTCAGTTGTCAGGGTATAGCCGTCCATTTCCGGCATTTCTATATCGGAAATCACAAGTTTAAACTCTTCTGCCACATCAATGCCTTCATCGGCGTGCTTCTTTAACAGATCCAGCGCCTCCTTGCCGGTGGTAGTTACCTCGCAGTCCACATCAATCTGTTCCAGGGTGCGCCTGACCTGGTTACGTGCAACCAGTGAATCATCCGCAATAAGAAACTTGAGCCTGTTGCCTTCTTTATCGTGCAATGGCTGGGCATCGGCAAGATAAAGATCTTCGCCAATAATTTCTGAGAGAATTTTTTCTACATCAATAATTTCAACCAGCTGCTCATCCACACGAGTTACCGCGGTAAGATAATTCTGCCGCCCCACGCTACGTGGTGGTGCCTTGATAGATTCCCAGTTCAGATTCACAATGCGTTCCACCGCACGAACCAGGAAGGCCTGCACCGTGCCATTGTACTCGGTAATAATAATCAGATTGTCTGGTGAAACTTCCAGTGGTTTCTGCCCAATCGCCGCCGCGAGATCAATCACCGGAATGGTCTTGTTGCGGATAGTGGCGAGGCCACGCGTGGCAGAGTGTGCCTGCGGAATACTGGTTAAACGTGGGCAGGACAGAACTTCCTGAACCTTGAAAACATTGATCGCAAACAGCTGTCGCCCCTGGAGGCGAAACATGAGAATTTCCAGCCGGTTTTCACCGACCAGGTTGGTACGTTTATCAACTTCATCAAGAATACCCGCCACTTCAATCGCTCCTTAGCTTGCAGATACTTCCCTTATCGGCGCATTGAGCCATTACTTTAAATAATGTGACTGACACTCGACAAAAGAGTGAAACGAGGCCATTAATGGCACAGGGATTGCATTTAAATAATTAGATAAATGAGTTCACGGTGAAATCCCATGCAAAAACCCGGTAAAACAGCCCGTTTCTGGCAAAATGTCATATTCCTGACACTATTGCCCCTGTCTGCCGCGGTTTTTGCGGCCGGTTTGCAGAGCCATGCCTCGATTAAACAGGCAGTACAGCAGTTTATTGCCCAGCAGGATATCCCGTTACAGAATGTACAGGTTGAAGTGACTTCACTCAATGCACAGGTTATGGTGCCACGCTGTCACCAGCCGCTCAAAGTCAGGCTGGCTCCTGGCGCACGTCTGCCGGGAAATACCAGTCTTACGGTCAGTTGCAGTGCTCCTCAGGCATGGCGGATCCATGTTGCCGCCCGGGTCGATGGTACAGTCAATGCCCTGGTAGCGCGTTACCCCTTGCTGCGTGGAACTGTGATCAATGACACTGATCTCGAGTACGTGGTTCGTCGATACTCACAACTGACGCATGGTTATTACAGCTCATTCAGCCATTTAAAAAATATGCAGGCACGGCGCAATATCAAGGCGGGCCAGGTACTGACTCCCGGCCTGCTGACGCCGCAGAAACTGGTACTGCGGGGCCAGCACATTACCATTGTCGCTCACCGTGGCCGCCTGAATTTACGCCTCAAAGGCAAGGCGCTGATGGACGGCAAGCAGGGCCAGACTATCCGGGTACAGAACCTGAAAAGCAAGAAACTGATTTATGCCCGGGTAGTGTCCAGCGGCATGGTCGAAGTGGAATTTTAGCCAGAAATGCTATGTTATTGAATTTATTACATTAAACAGGGCTAAAGATATATTTTTTATGGACGCTAACAGTTATGAAAGAGTACGTATGCAGGAGTATGCAGCATGAATGACATTACTAATATCAATGCCAACCGGGCGCAGATAAATTCGGGCCAGAGCAATGCGGTAAAAAACCGTAACCAGGCCAAACTGGACAATAATTCCGAATCAGAAAACGCGAGTGATGATCGCGTTACACTGACCAGCACCGCCTCACGCCTCAAGGATATCGAGCAAAAACTCAATAGCGGCTCGGCGGTCGACAGTGCGAAGGTGGCCGAAGTAAAAAGTGCCATCGCCAACGGTGATTACAAGGTCGATGCCGATCGTATCGCCGATAAAATGCTTGCTTTTGAAGACGACTTTGCCAACAGCTAATCATGTCTGCGCCTGCTCACACTCTTTCACTTGAACCCGTTCTCGAAGCCAGCATCGAGGCCATGCAGCAGCTTCTGCAACTGCTGAAATACGAAACCGAGATGTTGAAAAATAACGATATCGAAGGGCTGGAAAAAATTACCGGCGATAAAACCCGACTGGCAGAAAAAATTGAACGGCTGGAACAACAGCGTATTGTCGTCGTTAAACAGCAAAATGCCGACCCGGCCGAACCCCGGCAATGGCTTATCAATGCAACTTTACAAAAGCAGTGGCAAAAACTGCGCAACGTCTCAGAGCAGGCTCAACGCCAGAACCAGGTCAATGGACTAGTCATCAATGGCCGCCGCAACAGCATACAAACTCAGATTGAAATCCTCTGTAACGCCCGGCCTGCCACCGACCTGGTATACTCGGCCAATGGCAAAAACATCAAGCAGGATAATTCTTCTACCCTTGCACGCGCCTGATTTATGCCTGCCAACAACGAACTGCTTAAAAGCCCGCTCCAGATCTATAACCTGCTGAAAAATATCCTCAAATCACGACAGATGATCGATGTCTCCTTCGATGCCCTGCCGCAATACTGTCTCACCTCCCTGCTAGAAGTGGACAATGAAAAGCAAATCCTGCATTTCGACGAACCCAATCCGTTGCCCGAGCATAAACTGCTGGAAAACAAAACCGAGGCACGTTTTTCCCTGCGACTGGAACGACTGCCCGTTATTTTCAAAAGCCGTATCGCCCGACCAGCAAAAAGAGAAGCGACAAACGAGCTGTTTGTGTACTTTCCAGAGGAAATTTATTACCCGCAGAAACGCTTCTTTTACCGTTTCGATACTTCCTGGATAAACGATATCGAGGCCACGATATACCTGGCCAATAATAAAAAGCTCCCCGCAAAGCTGGAAAATATCTCACTCAATGGTATGTGCCTACGACTGCCCTATGCCTTTGCCGCACTGTTCCAGCCCGGGCGAAGGATTGAAGATCTCTATATCGAACTACCCGGACAGAAAGGTTTTTCCGTTGCCACCCGCGTCATCAATACCCGGGTAGAAAATAATTACCACGATATCGTGCTGGGAGTCGAAATAGAAGAACAGAAAAACAGCATCGAAAAAACCATTCAGCAGTTTATCCTGCGTACAGAAAAAAGCGGCGTGTAAAATAACGGGGCTATATTTTTAACAGTGCTATTGATAAGATAGCGCAGCGGCCCCCGTAGCTCAGCTGGATAGAGCAATCCCCTCCTAAGGGATAGGTCACACGTTCGAATCGTGTCGGGGGCGCCAAATTATTCCCATCAACGTCCACGTACTTAACTCCTGCAGGCTTTAAAAAAGAAAATAATTTTTAATGTTTTTCTATTCCGTCAATGTTGCAATCTTGCCCAGCAAACGCTGAAAATCGACCGGCTTGGTGTCGTAGTCATCGCAGCCGGCGGCGATGGCCTTGTCACGATCGCTGGACATGGCATGGGCGGTTAAGGCAATCACCGGGATATCTGCAGTTTTGGGATCGTTTTTTATAGCGCGGGTGGCTTCCCAGCCATCCATGACGGGCAGGCTCATATCCATAAGGATGATATCGGGTAATTCGGTTTTTGCCTGTTCCACGCCGTGTTTACCATCTACCGCAAGGCTAACGCTAAATGCCTTGCGTTCCAGGCGGCGGGATAACATGTCACGATTATCTTCGTTATCTTCAACCAGGAGAATCTTTTTTGTCATTTCTTTATCCGTGCAACTGTAAAGCGAAGAACTAGAGTGATTTAATCGTTATCTGTCTTGCAGGTTGAAATCCCAAACGGGTAATATGCCGGGCAGATTCCGGTGAGTGCAGTACTAATTGGGATTATTCCAACCAGCCCCCACCATGACTGGTAATAAAAACCAGCTGAAACAACAGAAATGCCAATTAGTCCCCGAATCGAACGATCAATCACACCCATATTACATTTCATTGTCCACCCTCCAACTACGGCAGTATTTTATTATTATCATTGCCTGGTTTATATGCGCTTTGAATAGCGAATCCTGGCATTGAATTTATCCGTGGGCAGTACGCCAACTGCACGTGGATAGATACTCTCATTAAGATAGCGCATTTCTTCTTCAAGTTCATCTTCCGACAGGTCTTTATACCATGCCTTGCGTTTGCCATCATCTCCGGCTGACCAGCGATAGCCCCTTTTTTTCAGTACATCCTTGCGGTCGAACGGTGCGCCCTCGGCCCAGAGGCGAATATCGGTACGGCGGGCATTTTTCAGCAGGTGATTGAGCACGGTTTTACCATCTTCTTCAAAATGACGACTGAGAATTTCGATACCGGCCTGGCAGTCTATGGTGGCTCGGTGGCCTTCGTAGAAGAAGCCAAACTTGTAAGCCAGATATTCAAGTTTGACGCCTTCAAACCCCTGCCGGTTCCAGTCGACGTCGGCAATCGAACAGCCCCAGGCGATATCCTTGAAATCATCCAGCAGATTTTCTACAAAAGGCCGGTCGAAGCGTGCATTATGTGCGATCACGATCACGGCATCTTTGAGCATGGCCGAAACAGCATCGAGGTCGAGTTTTTTTCCCCGCACCATATCATCGGTTATCCCGGTGATACGCGTTATCAGCTCGGGGATGGGCAGACCGGGGTCATTAAAACCATTATAAGCCGGTAACACCCGATAAATATTGCCGTCCTTGTCAAATTCAAACGGCACCATGGCAAGCTCGATTACCTGGTCTTCATCCGCATCCATGCCGGTTGTTTCCACGTCGAGGAATATGGCTTTTTTTAGCTCTTGCCCCGGGTTTTCATTATAGGCTTCTACCGGTACAAAGCGGCGAATGACCCGGTAATCACCGCTTTCTTCGAGCTTTTGCGCCATGTCTTCGTATTCTGATTTTTGCATTAATGCTCTTCTTGTTGATTAAATTTATCTTTTGCTACCAAAGCCACTCAATAACACAGCACGCGCAGCTTCGTAATCTTTTTTACTGATAACACCACTATCACTCAGGCGACGCAGCATTTTCATTTCCCCGGTCAGCTGCTTGTCTTCATCAATATTCAGGTGTGAGCGAATTTTTTTAATACGCTGCTCAACCTTATCGACAAATGCCTGCAAGGCTTTTGCCGAAGGCTTGTTGGCATAAAGGCTGATAACCGGCACTGCCGCCTTGCGGGTATAGAAAATACAACGCCGCGAGGTGTTTTTAAAAAACCGGATCAGGCTGAATATCGAAACCACGGTGCCAACGAGTAATATCAGCCCCAGTACCAGATTTTTATTCTCACCCAGAACAGGAGGCAGAATAACCAGTAGCCCCAGCATCAACAGAAATGTTGCCACTGCAATTGCCAGCCAGTTCCAGGCAATCATATAGACGTTTTTACTTTTATCCTGCAAGGAAAGAATATCGATTGAATAGGACTGTTTTGACTTACCGCTTCTGGCAGCATACTGCAACTCGCGCCCATCGAACAGGCGAACCTGTATTTCCATCCCCGAGGCACCACTTTGTTTTATCAATGGCATTTCGTCTGCCATAACATCCTCATCCAGCTTTTATCATCAGCAGAAACACACTATTAATATTATTAGCCTTTTATAGCATGAAATTATGACAAATTCTGCCTGCCACAGCGCCAATTCTGTCTGTCCGCTAGCAATTCTGACTCGAATTAGTCTCTCTTATCCTGCCGACAGCATTCCTATATAATAGTATGCCTGAATTTATCGCAATTTATCCGAGGGAGACGATTCATTGAATAAAAGCCTGATCACCAACTCACTGGCCGCCTTGCTGGTGCTTGGCGGCATCGTGCTGAAAAACGAGCTGGTTCTCAGCATTGGCCTTTTTGCCCTTTCCGGCGCCATCACCAACTGGCTTGCCGTGCACATGCTGTTTGAAAAAGTACCCGGGCTGTACGGCTCTGGTGTTATCCCGGCCCGCTTCGAGGATTTTAAAAAGGCGATTCGCCGCCTGATGATGGAACAGTTCTTTAGCGAGGAAAATATCGACCGTTTTTTACGCGCCGAGGGGGACAAACAGCCCGATCTGCACCTCGCCCCGGTGATCGAAAAGGTGGATCTGGGCCCGTCTTTCGATACCCTGGTGGAGGTGATCATGGCTTCCTCATTCGGTGGCATGCTGGGTATGTTTGGTGGTGAGAAGGCATTACAGCCCCT
>JALUTJ010000399.1 GCA_027057985.1 Chromatiales bacterium | reverse complement strand
GCTTATCACCGTACCAGTGACATTGTTGCTGTAATTCATCTGAAATATAAGTTAATAGCTGGCTGTGTCGTGAAGGTTCACAAACAGGGCACTTTGCAGCAAGGCTGTCGCGGTTAAGAACCAGGTAACGCACCGCGGCATGAATAAGACGAATCTTGAGGATAGAGCGCACCCCACTGCCGACCAGGTTATTATTTTCAATATGAATACCACCATCACGCATTACATCGGTGACCATCTGCGCGGTTTCTACCAGGCGGCGCGGGGCATCATCAATGAGTCGGCGGGTAAAGCCCAGCACTTTTACATCAGGTGAACAGGAATAGGTTACCGGCAGGCTGGCACAACCAAGAATAATAATTCCGGAGAAAAGATGATCCTGGAAAACCTGTTCCCCCAGTAACAACTTATCTTTTTCCAGCCAGTCAGGTACTGCTACCGCCCGGCTAAAGTAAGTTTCAAGTGCATGGCACACTCCGGGGTTATGGCTGAAATGCGTATGAATACTTTCATGCAGCTTTTCATCGCTGGGCAGGCGAATCATGTTTTCCAGTTCGCTTATCAGTGTATCAACCGAATCGGGACAGGCATCGGCAAAGGTCTGGATCACCCGGTCAGCAAGTGGGTCGCCCTGGCGACGAAAATCATCCAGCATTTGCTCGGTAAATGGTGAATCCATTGCTAATCCTCCCCCCAAATAGTGTAACTGGAGGTTATTCAGCTATTGCCGATCAAGACACGCCGTAAATACATCCCTGTAGGCTCGGGGCCGTTATCCTTGCGGCCCACGGTCTTGATCGACAACAGCTTTCTACCTCCTGAACTCTTTTATTAGCTCTAAGAACACAGGTATCTGGAACAGTTATTTAAACGTATTATTGTTTTTCTTTGCGTGCCTGTTTTATTGCTTTAATTCTTGCCCTTGCCACCGCCTCCTTGATGGCTTTTCCTTTTAATCCCTGTGCCACAAATTCTTTTGCCTGTATTGCATTGGCTGCCCTGAATGCCCGGCGATAGATATCGGGCTGCTCATAATGCTGATCTTCATAACCGGTGCGACCTCTTGAATCGGCTTCACAGGCAAGTAAAAAGCGTTCAAAACGATCCGGGCGGCGAAAGGCATCCAGAGCTTCGAGTGTTTTCAGCAAAGTCTCATCACGTAGCTCGGCAGCACGGTGATAATGCAGATGATAACGGGTGACGAGTACCGCGAGCTGGCGGTAATCATTTGGAATACGATAACGATCACACAGGGCCTCGACCAGTGGTACACCACGTGCCTCGTGCTCAATATGTCTGGGCCACTGTTCTCTGGGTGTGGTGCCCTTGCCCAGATCATGCACCAGTGCAGCAAAGCGTACCTGCGGATCCGGAGATAACCTGGCTGCCTGAGTCAGCACCATCATGGTATGGATACCGGTATCGATTTCAGGATGATATTTTTCCGGTTGTGGTACACCAAACAGGCGATCGATTTCAGGGAAGAGTTTTTGTAGTGCGCCGCATTGACGTAGCACCTCAAAAAAGCGCGCAGGGACTTTTTCTTCCAGCGCTCGCCGGGTTTCCTGCCAGACGCGTTCAGCAACCAGTGCATCGATTTCACCGTTTTTAACCATTTGCTGCATCAGGAGCATGGTTTCATCGGCAATGCGAAAGCCAAGCTCGGCAAAACGGGCGGCAAAACGGGCTATTCGTAGAATGCGTACCGGATCTTCAGCAAAGGCCGGGGAAATATGACGCAGAATCCGGTTACGAATATCCTCCTGACCATGGAAAGGATCAATCAGATTACCGTCTTCATCCATGGCAATGGCATTGATGGTGAGGTCACGCCGCATCAGGTCCTGTTCCAGTGTCACCTTGCTGCTGGCATTGAAATCAAAACCGGTATAGCCGGGGCCGGTTTTGCGCTCGGTACGCGCCAGAGCATATTCCTCGTTGCTTTGCGGATGCAGGAAGACAGGAAAGTCCTTGCCAACCTGGCGATAATTCAGGCGTAACATGTCTTCGGCGGTGGCGCCGACAACGACCCAGTCACGGTCTTTGGTTTCAAGACCGAGCAACTTGTCACGAACATAGCCCCCAACCAGGTAAGTTTGCATTGTAATTGTCTTTATCCCTGTGTGTGTTTACAGACGATAATATACCGAACAAGCCCATATTCGGCTATTACTATTATTTGAACTATAGTTAAGGTGTGCTGTATAAAAGGTATACCCCGTTTATTACATATATTTTAAGGAGTTCCCCCTATGAGCTTTGAAGTTATTAACCCGGCAACAGGTGAAAAAATTAAGGAAATCCCTGCCTGGGATGCTAGCGAGCTGGAAAATGCACTCGCTGGCGTAGCCGAAGCCTCACCGGGCTGGCGGGCGACTCCAATGGATGAACGCTGCGCCCTGATGCACAAGGCGGCACAGGTACTGCGCGATAACAAGGATCGCTATGCCGAGATCATTACTCGTGAGATGGGTAAGCTGATTAATGATTCCCGTGCAGAAGTAGAGAAGTGCGCCACGGTGTGTGATTTTTATGCGGATAATGGCCCGGCTTTTCTTGCTGATGAGACGATTGCGTCCGATGCCGGTAACAGCTACGTGGCTTACCTGCCTCTGGGCACGGTGCTGGCGGTTATGCCGTGGAACTTTCCTTTCTGGCAGGTGTTTCGTTTTGCCGCACCGGCACTGGTGGCGGGCAATACAGGGGTGCTCAAGCATGCCTCGAATGTACCGGAATGTGCTCTGATGATTGAAGAAGTCTTTAAACTCGCCGGTTTTCCGGAAAATGTCTTCCGTGCTCTGATGATTCGCGCCTCCCAGGTCAAGGGCGTCATTGAAGATCCACGTGTGCATGCCGTGACCCTGACCGGTAGTGAACCCGCCGGTCGCCAGGTGGCAGCTACAGCGGGTAGTGTGCTGAAAAAGT
>JALUTJ010000398.1 GCA_027057985.1 Chromatiales bacterium | reverse complement strand
AAACAATTCTCCGCGCAGGAAAGAACTGAAGACATCGGTAGTCTGCAATCCGAACGTGCCTCCTGTGGCCGATTTCGAGGGTTCGCCTACCAATGTTTTTGCAGGTGGCAATGTGGTATTCACCGACCTGAGCGGAGGCAATCCCACGCAATGGCAGTGGACTTTCCCGGGAGGCAGTCCCTCTTCTTCCACACTGCAAAATCCGGTGATCAATTATCAGATTCCCGGTACCTATCCGGTAACCCTGGTGGCTACCAATTCGCATGGCAGCGACTCGGAAGTGAAGCAGGCATACATAACGGTGACAGAGGCTACGGGCTGTGATACATTGAACTTCTTCCCTCCCGGAAATCTCGTCCATTATATCACACAACAGAATTACAGTATTTGCGGATGGAATGAATTTGCCGATCGGTCCAAAGCGATGTTCTTTGAAAACACCCTGCCTTTCCGCTATATCACGGGCGGGCTCTTCTTCTTTGCCAAGGCGCATAAAGATACCAACTCCAATGCCACCGTCACATTTAATGTATGGGATGCAGCCGGACCGGGCGGGCGCCCCGGCAATGTGCTGGATTCCGTTCGGGTCGATCTGGCAGTTATTGCCAGTATTGTGAATGCCGGCTTCCTGCCACAGCTCTTCTTTTCGCAGGCTGTAAAAATTCCGGCTGACGGAAAGTTCTATTTTGGAATCACGATGAACAACTTCACACCTCAGGATACCCTGGGGCTGGTCTCAAACATAAACGGCCAAAGTCCGCCTGATCAGTCCTGGGAGCAATGGGCCGATGGCCGCTGGTTCTCGATGTCCAACGACAGTGCATGGAATATTGATATTGCCATGTTTATCTCGCCCTATGTGGCTGTTGATATTCCTGTAGCCAATTTTACAGCGAGCGACACCTCCCTCTGTGTGGGGAATACGGTCACATTTGATGCGGGTAGCAGCAGCAATGCTCAAAACTATGAATGGCTATTCGAGGGTGGCACGCCTTATCGCGCGATGGGGCAACAGGTGGTGGTGGCCTACGATACGGTTGGTGTGCATAGCGTGATACTGCGGGCTACAGGGTCCTGCCGCGCTACAGATGATACGGTAGCACTCCTGCTGATGGAAGTGAACGGCTTCCCAAGTATTGATTCCTTTGCGGTAGAGCCTTCTGCCTGCGGTCAGGCCAATGGTCAGGCCACAGCCATTGTGGTGGGTGGTACACCTCCATATTCCTATCAATGGGGCAATGAAGCGAACAATCAGACCACGGCAACGGCTGTCAACCTCGCGGAAGGAACCTATCCGCTTTTCATTACAGATTCCAAAGGCTGCTCGGATTATGACCTCGCCTATGTAGGGTCGGCCAGCGGACCGGTAGCTTCTTTGCAAAGTGTTCAAAATGTGTCATGCTACGGGTTGTCGGACGGAAGTGCTACCGTCAGTGCCAGCGAAGGCACACCACCGTACAGCTATGCCTGGCCGGGAGGAGGCAGCGGAGCCACCCAGACGGGATTGCCCGCAGGTGGATACGTAGTGACGGTTACGGACAACAAAGGTTGCACAGACCAGATCTCGGTAACGGTTTCTCAGCCTGATTCGCTTAAAGTAAGCATGAGCAGCAGCCAGTCGAGCTGTTTTGACAATGACGGAACAGCCACCGCAAATGTGAGCGGTGGTACCCAGGCATATAGCTATCAATGGTCAAACGGACAGACGGGCAAGACCGCCAATGGTCTGGCAAGTGGAAATTATACGGTAACTATTACGGATGCCAACGGCTGCACCACAACGGCAAACGTGGCGGTGACCCAATTGCCACCGGTGCAGGCAGTGGCTCAGGCGGATGGCAATGCCAGCTGTGACAACAATGACGGACGGGCATCGGTATCGGCAAGTGGTGGCGAGGCTCCGTATACATACCTGTGGTCAAACGGCCAAAGTGGCTCTTCACAGAGCACCCTGGCTGCCGGAACCTATTATGTTACTACTACAGATGCGAATACGTGCAGTGATGTGGATACTGTTACCATTGGTCTGACCGATGATCAGAATTCAGGCATTTCAGCCGATCAGAGCATCTGCGCAGGAGAGTCGGTGCAACTGGCAGCCAGCGGAGGCAATGCCTTCAACTGGAGTACCGGTGAAAACTCTGCCAGCATCACGGTGGCTCCCGTGAGCACCACGCTTTACATGGTTACCATTACAGACGGAGCTTGTGAGGATACCCTGCAGGTGAATGTGACTGTGAAACCCCTGCCGGCCACACAAATCCAGGAGGGAGACAGCATCACCGTTTGCAAGGACAAGTCCTTTGCTTTGAATGCCAGCGGAGCCGACAGCTACCTCTGGAGTACGGGGGATCAGAGTGCGAGCATTACACTTACATTGTCGAGCAGCATGTACATCAGTGTAAAAGGAAGCAAAGAAGGATGTGATGCGAGTGACAGCATCATGGTCGTGGTAGAAACCTGTATTGGTATCGAGGAAAGCCAACTGGCAGGCAGTATCAGCATTTACCCGAACCCAGGATCGGGCGTGCTATATTTGGATATTGCAGAGCTGATGGTAGATAAAATTGATGTGGAAATTATGGATGAAAACGGCCGGTTGCTCCTCCGCGAAGAACGCCATGAAAGCGGGTTGAGTGTGATCAACCTGTCGCACCTGGCCGCAGGAAATTATTTCATCAGAATGCGCAACAAAGACCGCTCGGTGGTGCGGAAATTCAGCATATTGCATTAATGCATGACATCCATGAGAGAAGGAGCCGGGTACGAAGAGATCCGGCTCTTTTTTTTTATTGCTGTCGCGGAATGTGAATACGGAATGTGCTCCCTTCGCCATGCCGGCTTTCTACGCTGAGATAGGCTCCGTTGCTGACGGCAAAGTAGTAGGCCAGCGAAAGACCAAGGCCTGCTCCTTTTTCATTGAGTGT
>JALUTJ010000397.1 GCA_027057985.1 Chromatiales bacterium | reverse complement strand
TGCCAGCCCAGCGATGCTTTCCTGGAAAAACTCGCTAGCGATGAAAAACAGGTGCCACAGGCCTTTGCCGAGTTCCCAATGCGCTTCAAGCAGGAGCCGTATCGTCGCAAGCTCTATATTATGCAGCACCGTATTCGCTGTAATCTTGAGCTGGTTGAGTCACGACTGGAAGGTATTGAGCCCAATGGCAACTGCGACATTGCCTATGATAACGAGCAGACTATGCTCAGTGACCTTTATCTGATCCGCGACTCGCTGATAAGTCATGGTGATGAAATCAGCGCCAACAGCGAACTACAGGATCTGATTCGTCAGTTGGAGACCTTTGGTTTCTATCTTGCCAACCTGGATATTCGCCAGGAATCTACCATTCATTCTCAGACAGTTAGCGAAATCCTGAAACAGATCGATGGTACCGACTACAATGCCATGGATGAAACCACCCGCCTGCAGACACTGGCGCAATACATCAGCCAGCCTGCGCCCCAAATTGATAAAAGCCAGCTTGGCGAAATGTCAGCCGAAACCGTTTCAGTCTTTGAAGTCATGGTGAAAATGCGTGAAGAAATCAGTCCGAATGCATTTGGTACCTATGTCATTTCCATGACCCATGCTGCCAGCCACGTCATGGAAGTCATGTTCCTTGCCTGGTTAACCGGTCTTGCCGGTAAAAAAGGTAATGACTGGTTCTGCCATGTGAAGGTTTCGCCACTATTTGAAACGGTTGAAGACCTGACCCATATCCAGCCGGTTATGACCCAGCTGTTTGATGACCCAACCTATACTGCCCTGTTACAGGCTTCCGGTAACCTGCAGGAAGTCATGCTGGGTTATTCTGACTCCTGTAAGGATGGTGGTATCCTCGCCTCGGTATGGAACCTGTACCAGGCACAGCAACAAATCAGTGAACTGACCCGCTCCCGTGGTATTCGTTTGCGCATGTTCCATGGTCGCGGTGGTACCGTGGGTCGTGGTGGTGGTCCAACACATGATGCGATTCTTTCCCAGCCCACCGGCACTGTGCACGGTGAAATCAAGTTTACCGAGCAGGGCGAAGTACTGTCCTATAAATACAGTAATCAGCAAACTGCGGTTTACGAACTGACCATGGGGGTGACCGGCCTGCTCAAGGCCAGCCGTAATCTTATCGAAGAGCCGGAGCCCGACAAGCCGGAATATCTTGAAATCATGGCAGAACTGGCCGAAGCCGGGGAACAGTCATACCGTCAGTTGACCGATAATACCGAGGGCTTCCTCGATTACTTCTATGAGGCCACCCCAGTCTATGAAATCGGCATGATGAATATCGGCTCGCGCCCATCGCATCGCAAGAAGACTGACCGCTCCAAGAGCTCGGTACGAGCCATTGCCTGGGTATTTGGCTGGGCGCAGTCCCGGCATACCATGCCGGCCTGGTTTGGGATTGGTACCGCACTGGAAAAATGGCTCAGTAATCATGAAAACAGTGTTGAAACACTGCAAAAAATGTACAGGAACTGGCCTTTCTTCCGTGCCCTGCTGAGTAATTCACAGATGGCGCTGTTCAAGGGGGAAATGCATATTGCCAAATCCTATGCCTCGCTGTGTGAAAACCCGGAGACCGGTAAGAACGTGTACAAGATCATTTCCAGTGAATACGAACGCACTACGGAAAATGTCTTACACGTGGCAAAGATCAACGAGCTGATGGAAGAAACGCCGCACCTGGCGCTGTCACTGAAACGCCGTAACCCGTACCTGGATCCTTTAAACCAGATTCAGCTGACGCTATTGAAAAAATACCGGGATGAATCTCTGGATGAAGAAACCCGGGGTAAATGGTTACATCCTCTGTTGCGTACCATCAGTGCGATCGCGGCGGGAATGCGTAATACAGGCTAGGCTGAAAGTCTGACGATAAATATCTTGTTGCCGGATATTTTTTCGCAAAATATCCTGCTATGAGTACAAAATAAATCTTTGCGCTCTCTGCGACTTTGCGGTGAAAAATTGCAGGTCGGCGCAAGCGCAGCGGAGCCGACAAAATATATTTGTCTTCAGTCTGAGAGATATAAGCTAGCTACAGCAGAATGTCATCCAGTGCTCTTGGTTTTTCAATACCATAGCCCTGTGCATAGTCGATACCGAGATCCTGTAACAGTTCAATCGTTTCATCATCCTGCACATATTCAGCAATGATCTTCTTACCCATGAAGTGGCCGATTTCGCTAATGGATTTCACCACGGCATAATCATTCGGGTTGGTTGCCATTTCCTTAACAAAGACACCATCAATTTTCAGGTAATCGACCGGCAGGCTCTTGAGGTAGCCATAGGAAGACATCCCACTACCGAAGTCATCGAGTGAGAACTTACAACCGGTAGTCTTGAAACGCTTGATAAAGTCTGAAGCATCCGACAGGTTGGCAATACCCAGGGTTTCCGTAATTTCAAAACAGATCTTGCCAATTGGCACATTGGTCTTTCGCATTTGCTTCATGACAAATTCCATCAACCCAAGATCATTCAGCGAATGACCCGAGAGATTGATAGAGAAGCTACTGACATGATCCAGACGGGTGCGATTATCGGCAATCCACTTGAATGCTGTCTTGATAACCCAGCGATCGATATCTGCCATACGCTTGTAATTTTCCGCGGCACGGATGAATTCCTGTAGTGAACTCTGCTCACCAAGGTCATCGGTCATGCCCAGCAGGATTTCATAATGGTCATGATAACTGTCATCGGTGGCAAGCGGCATAATCCGCTGACAACGAAGATGCAGGGCATCGTTATCCAGCGCCTTGTCGATCTTGGCTGCCCATTGCACTTCTGCGCTGCGCTTGTTAAGACGGGCATGACCTTCATGGTATACCTGAACACGGTGACCACCGATCTCTTTGGCAACACCACAACTGGACTCTGCGTTCTGTAGTACTTTAGAAACAG
>JALUTJ010000396.1 GCA_027057985.1 Chromatiales bacterium | reverse complement strand
CTAAAGTCCTGGAGATTGAGAAAACCCTCGATGGTTACCTGGTTGCAACTGCCAGCGGATCACATCGGGCTAAAACTGTGGTCGTTTCCAGTGGTGGGCATAGCCTGCTGTTTGCACAGAAGATGGGTTATGGTCTTGAATATTCCTGCCTGCCCATGGCGGGCAGTTTTTACTTTGCGCCGAATGTTCTCAATGGCAAGGTCTATACCGTTCAGAATGACAAGTTACCCTTTGCTGCGATTCATGGTGATCCGGATGTGCTGGTGCCGGGTAAAACCCGTTTTGGGCCTACTGCACTCGCTTTGCCGTTACTGGAACGCTATAACCTGAAAACTTTTCCCGAGTTTATGCGCGTGTTCCGGCCTGATGGCGATGTGCTGAGAACATTATGGAACCTGATCAAGGTGCCTGAAATCCGTAACTATCTTTTTAAGAATATGTTGTTTGAGGTGCCGGTGATTCGACGCCATCTTTTTTTAAAGGATGCACGTAAGATCGTGCCAGAAATGCAGTTGCAAGATTTGAGTTTTGCTAAAAAAACCGGTGGCATACGGCCGGTGATGATCGACAAGAAAAATCATAGCCTGCATCTCGGTGAAGCCAGGCTGAGCCCGGGCAACGGACTGATTTTCAATATGACACCTTCCCCCGGTGCCACCAGTTGTCTTGGCAATGCTGAAAAAGATATGGAGATACTCTGTGATTTTCTCGGTGCCAGTATTCGCAGCGAACAACTGGCAGAGGATCTGAAATAAGACTACCTGATTTTCAGATGTGAAATGACCTTTTTTACACCCTTTACTTTCTTGCAGATTTTAATCACTTTGCGTTTGATCTTGTAGGAGGGCACGGTACCTTTTAATGTTACCACGCCGCGGAAAGTATCCACATTGATATCAAAAGTCTTTACCCCTTTGGCAGAAAGTAACTGGGCATTGATTTCGGTGGTAATCGCGGCATCATCCATAATGGTATCGAAGTCACGTTCATCCTTGCCAATATAATAACCGGCAGCACCCGCACCACCAACGGCAACGGCGGTGCAACCCTGCAGCACAAGTGCTGCAAACAGGATAATAAAGATTTTTTTCATCATGATTTTATTACAGCAATTTATTGATGGTGCTAAGGAATTCTTCGGACTTGATCGGCTTGCGCAAAACCTCATCGGCACCGATCTGTGATGAGATGGTCAGGTATTCTTCCATGCGGCCATGCACATTACCGGTCATGGCGATAATAGGGATGTCCTTATTATGTTCACGCAACTGGCGAATAAAACTAATGCCTTCCATCTCCGGCATAATGATATCGGTGATGACAAGATCCGGGGTGTCTTCACGAAAGTGTTTTAAGCCATCCTTACCGTTAGCAGCTTCTGAGACAGTGTAATTATTCAGTTGCAGTAGTTCCCTGATAAAGGCGCGCATCATATCGTCGTCATCAACGACCAGGATGTGTCTGGAGTCTGTCATTCATTATACCCGTAAATAAGTTGAAGCAATTATAGTCTGATTCTATTGCGCTTGTTAAGGGTTTACGTTGATGATGTGTCATTCTGCAATATTAGTAGTTACTGTTAAGCAGGGTTTCCGACATGGCTTTTGCTGCATTGGACAGGGTATGACCAGAATGCCAGACCATGCCAAGCTGACGTTCAAGTTGTATGCCTTTTATCGACAGGGTGGTGAGTTCATCGCCCAGCATACTGCGCGGTAACACGCTCCAGCCGAGGCCGACACTGACCATCATCTTGATGGTTTCAAGATAGTTGGTAGAGAGCCCGACTTTCAACTCCAGCTTATGTTTGCGCAGAGTCGCTTCAAAAATTTGCCGCGTATAGGTACCACGGGTGGGAAGAATACTGGTGTAGTTGGCCAGGTCCTCTGGTTGTATCTTTTTCAGCCTGGTTAAAGGATGCCCCGGATTGACGACGATATCCAGGGGATCGGGCCAGACCTCGCGGGTCTGCAGGACATTAGCCGGTTGCAGGGGCAGGGTAACGATGCCCAGTTCCAGGCGGCCATGCTCTACCTCTGAGCAGGCTTCCTCTGAATCCATAAAATGCAAATCCAGTTCCACCTCCGGATAAAGCCGGGTAAAGGCACGCAACACCGGGGGTAGCCGATGCAAACCAATATGATGGCTGGTGCCGATACTGAGTTTACCGGCAATATGTCCGGAAAGATTCCTGATTGCGCGCTTACTGTCTTCCACCTGCTGCAGGATACGACGGGCATGTTGTAGCAGGGCTCTGCCGGCCTCGGTAAGGTTGATGCTGCGACCAATCCGGTCAAACAGGGCAATATCCAGCTCGGTTTCCAGTGCCGAGATGCGCTTACTGACCGCGGGCTGGGTCAGGTAAAGCTGTTCTGATGCCTGTGAGAAGGAGCCGGTTTCGGCAACGCTGACAAAGGCGGTGAGATTGGCGATATCCATGTGTTTCCTGTTTTTAACATATGACTATTAGGAATAGTTTATATGAAAATAATGAATTTGTGTAATAATAAAAACAGGTCTATATTTGCGCAGTACATTAAAGCAGCTAGCCGAAAAAGAGGAAGATATTATGGCGGGCAAGACCTTATACGAAAAAATCTGGGATCAGCACGTGGTACGCGACAATGGCGATGGCACCGCACTCTTATATATTGATCGTCAGCTGGTACACGAAGTGACCTCACCGCAGGCCTTTGAAGGACTGCGCATGGCGGGGCGGAAACTGTGGCGCCCGGAAGCCAACCTGGCTACGCCAGATCATAATGTGCCGACCACGGATCGCAGCAAAGGTATCAGTGATCCTGTTTCCCGTTTACAGGTCGAAACCCTGGATCAGAACTGTCGCGACTTCGGCATTACCGAGTTTAAGATGGATGATATCCGCCAGGGTATCGTGCATGTCATCGGCCCCGAGCAGGGCGCGACCTTGCCG
>JALUTJ010000395.1 GCA_027057985.1 Chromatiales bacterium | reverse complement strand
GTGCACTATATTCCCTATCATCATGCCGGTTATGGCGTTCACGGTAACGCTTATCATGAGGCCTGTCTCTAAAATAATGGCGACCATACTTACGGCGATAAATTTTGTGACGCAGATAAGGCCTATCCACATCCATCTCGATTTCAACATAACGGTGCCGCAGGTGTGGCCGCAGATGCAGTGGCAGATTAACAGAAAACTCCCAGCGACCTGCTGAATTCAGAAAGAAATACATATTGCGATCGATATCGAAATAAAATTCTGCTTCCGGGTAATAGTAATAACGGTGTTGTCTGCGGTAACCATAGGCCGGGGCATGAGCTGGTGGAGCCGGGGTATAGGTTGCCGGGTAACTACCGCCAAGGGCATAACCATCAACCGCTTCACAGCCGCTGAGAAAGACCAGACTCAATGCACCCAAAAATATTATCTTTTTCATAATCAAACCCTGTTGCCTTAACCTGTTATTACTGTAGCGATATTAAGCTGAACCTGCGCTGAACAACTATATACCAATTTATAGCGGCCATTTTTGCGGTAAATTTACCCTAATTGGCGTATTATTGAAGCTGATTCGTATAATTTTTGCCAACCAGGTCGTATTTAGCCGCTTTCAGAGTTCAGCATGTCAGTTCCAGCACAGAATATTACCGCAGTAATTCTCTCCGGTGGGCGCGGTTCACGGCTTGGCGGTGCCGATAAGGGACTGCTACAGCTGCAGGGCAAAAAGCTGGTTGAACATGTGATTAGCCGCATTGAGCCCCAGGTCGGTAAGATCATGATCAGCGCCAATCGCAACCAGCAAAGTTATGAAAAATTCGGCTTCCCGGTTTTTTCCGATCAGGTGGTCAATCAGGACTGGGCCGGGCCGCTGGCCGGTATTCTCACCGCGCTTCAGCACTGCCCGACACCCTGGCTACAGGTGGTGCCTGCCGACAGTCCCTTCGTCGCCGGCGACCTGACATCCCGACTGGCAGAACAGGCAGGCGATGCCCTGCTTGCAGTACCGGATGATGGCCATTACCTGCAATCCACTTTTTCCCTGCTACACCGGGATCTTGCCGATACACTGCAGCAGTTTTTACAGGCCGGTGAACACAAGGCGCAGTTGTGGATAAAACAACAACCCCACGTTGTAGTAGATTTTTCCGACCAGGTGAAAAGTTTTATCAATATCAACACGCCTGAAGATCTGGCAAAAGCCGAGCAACATTTCAGCACCTTTATGGCATAATAGCGGCCAGTTAAATTTTTGAGTAATGCCCCATGAATAAAACGATTCCGGTCACCTCTGCCTGTGACACACCCAGCAAGCAATCCCCCTGGCTCAATGTTAATGATGCCCTTGAGCGCATGACCTCGGCGGTGAAAAAAATTGAAGCCAGCGAAACGCTGCCTGTGCGAGAAGCACTGGGTCGGGTACTGGCAAAAGAGGTGATTTCCTCGATCAATGTACCACCCTATGCCAACTCGGCCATGGATGGATATGCCATCAACAGCAATGACATTCCCGCCAGTGGCGAAGCCGCGCTGAAAATCGTTGGCAAGTCCTTTGCCGGCATTCCTTTTGCGGGTGAAGTGCAGCCGGGGGAATGTGTCCGCATTATGACCGGGGCACAGATGGCCAGTGGCAGCGACACCGTGATCATGCAGGAGCAGGTCAAGGTGGATGGCGACACGATTATTATTGGCGCTAATCACTGCAAAAATGAAAACGTGCGCCATATTGGTGAAGATATCAAAGATGGCGATGTGGTATTACAGCCGGGACAGCTTATCAGCCCGGCGGAACTGGGTGTGCTGGCCTCGCTGGGTGTGGCCGAAGTGACGGTTTTCCGCCCATTGCGAGTGGCTTTTTTCTCTACCGGTGACGAGTTACGTAATGTCGATGAAACCCTGGAAGAAGGCCAGATTTATGACAGCAACCGCTACACGATCTATGGCATGCTGAAAAAACTCGGTGTCGAGCTGCTCGATCTCGGTATTATCCCGGATGATAGAAAAGCCATTGAAGACACCTTTTTACAGGCAGCTGAGCAGGCCGATGCCATCATCACCTCAGGCGGTGTTTCAGTGGGTGAGGCCGACTATGTCAAAGAGACTCTGGACAGGCTCGGTAAGGTGGATTTCTGGAAAATTGCCATGAAACCCGGCAAGCCACTGGCTTTTGGCTTCGTCAATGAGGCGGTGTTCTTTGGTCTACCCGGCAACCCGGTCTCGGTGATGGCTACCTTCTACCAGTTTGCCCTGCCGACGCTGAAAACCATGATGGGACTGAAATCCATTAAACCCGTGGTAGTCCGGGTGCCCTGCCAGACCGACCTGCGCAAGGCGCCGGGTCGAACCGACTTTCAGCGCGGTATTCTACAATACAATGATCAGGGTGAACTGGTGGTGGAAAGTATCGGCATGCAGGCCAGCCATGTACTCAGCGGTATGAGCAAGGCCAACTGCTTTATTATCCTGCCGCAGGACTGGGGTAATGTCAGTGCCGGAACCCTGGTTGATGTGCAGCCCTTTTATGGCCTGATGACATAGATCCATAGTATTGACTCGATCAGATCTTTCTATCTAATCCTTGAAGTCACCATAACCTTAAAACAGACCGAACTGACAACCTGCTGCCTGCAACTTCATCAACAGGTTACTGATACTGAATTACACAATCGCCGCTTATGGCTTAATCAGTTAGATTGAAATCAGTAAAAACCTGCTGTTTAACAAAATATTTCACGTATTTTTTATACGCTAGACAATCAGAGAACAGTGGAGTTAAACTCGCTGTGAAATCAACAATCAAAGGGAATTTGAAATGAACCAGTCAACTGCTCTCAATGCGCGTGAACCCTTCAAACCACAATGGATGGCGCGAATTCCATCCCCCAGTATGGGTTATCGGGTTTTTATTACCCGGGATGTTAAACGCTATATCGACAATATCTGGCCAATG
>JALUTJ010000394.1 GCA_027057985.1 Chromatiales bacterium | reverse complement strand
TGGCACGCACCGCCGTGGGTGAAATTACCCTGATAGACTATGACACCATTGCTGAGAGCAATATCAACCGGCAGCTGCATACGTTGGAAAGTACCCTGGATGAAAAAAAATCGCTTGTCATGCAAAAACGCGTGGCAGAGATAAACCCGGGCTGCAAAGTGAATATTATCGATGATTTTATTACCCTGGATAATATGCAGGACTATCTGTCACGCGGTTATGATTACGTGGTCGATGCCATTGACAGCATCAAGTTCAAGGCGGGGATCATATATTACTGTAAGCGAAACAAGATCCCGGTCATTACCACCGGTGGCGCAGGTGGGCTGACCGATCCCACCATGATCAAGGTGGTGGATCTGAGTAAAACCTATAATGACGCACTAGCGGCGAAGGTGCGCTCCACCCTGCGAGATCAGTATAACTTTACCAGTAACCCGAAAAGGCGTTTTGGCATTGACTGTGTTTTTTCCTCGCAGCAGCAGCTATATCCGAAAGAGGACGGTAGTGTGAGTCATCAGAAGCCAGGCATTCACGGGGTATCACTGGATTGTCGTTTTGGTTACGGTGCAGCGTCTTTTGTTACAGGCAGTTTTGGTTTTATCGCCGTTTCTCACCTGATAAAAAAACACCTGGCAAAGCATCAGAAAGAATGATTTTACCCGGGCTTGACATGGTGTAAACTTGAACCATGGCACAGCAAGATATCATTAGCCCGATTTCCCCCGATTTACAGCAACAGGTAAGGCAAAAGACTGCGCAGTTATTACAGATAGCCGAAAGTTACTATCAGCGTTCTTTTCCCGTGATTCCAGTATTATTTGATTTACGTGGTAAGTCAGCAGGTATGTACCGGGTGCAGGGCGGAAAGCGGGTGATTCGTTATAACCCGTATATCTTTGCCAGGTACTTCGAGGATAATTTTTCCCAGACCATTCCTCATGAGGTCGCGCATTATATTACCGATGTGCTGTATGGCCTGAGGCAGATTCGACCCCATGGCAGTGAATGGAAATCAGTAATGGCGGTTTTTGGTGCCGAACCCAGCCGTACCGCGATCTATGATCTTACCGGTATCCCGCAACGACAGTATCGTCGCTTTGTCTATCGCTGTGATTGCCAGAACTATGAGTTGACCACCCGTCGGCATAATAAAATTCTGCGTGGGCAGGGACATTATCTTTGTCGTGAGTGTGGTAGCCGTCTTTTATTTGTTGCTGAGGGAAAGTAAATATGCGTGGATTTGTTCCCCCTGATCCCTATACCTCGGTTTCCAGCGAGCAGTATGCCGTGGTGTATGTACCGCGTCGAAGTAGAAATCGTTTCCCCCAGAGCTGTGTTGAAATCGTTGACTCGGAGCAGGCCGCACTGGCAGGACATAACGAGGCAGAGAAAAAATTTGCTGCGCGGGTGCTAGGACCTTCAAAATCTTCCGAGGGGCAGTATATCTATTACCTGGTTGAATGGCTGCAGCCATGAAGAAATTCTGGGAAGAAAAAAAACTTTCTGAAATGAGCCGGGAAGAATGGGAGCGGCTCTGTGATGGCTGTGGCCGCTGTTGCCTCAATAAACTTGAAGATGAATATACCGGCAAGATTTATTTTACCAATATCAGCTGTCGCCTGTTCGATAGTGAGACCTGTCGCTGTAGCGACTATGAAAACCGTAAGCAAAGCATGCCGGACTGTTTGATACTGTCGCCGGACAGTCTGCAGACACTTGAAGTCATGCCTTCAAGCTGTGCTTACCGCCTGTTACAATTGGGCAGGCCCTTACCCGAATGGCATCCCCTTGTCAGTGGCAGGCCTGAGTCGGTCGCAGAAGCCGGAATATCCGTTGCAGGTAAAGTGGTATCAGAAGAGCATATTCATTATCTGCAGTTCCCGGAACACCTTATCGACTGGATTGAAACTCTGGATGCAGACGAAGTATAGACATATATAAAGAGTAATCAGTTATGCCACAGGAAATTTCAGAAATGACAGATGATGAGCTGCGTGCGCATCTGCATGCAGAGACAGGCAGCCTGCCCTGGGTCGATCTGCAGAAACATTTTGCCCGCGGCGTGGTGTTCAAGGTTGAGCAAGGACTTGACCTGCTGGATGTTGCCATTGTTATCAGCCGTGATGACAAGGTAACACTGGAAAAATGGCTGAATGCGAAAAAGGTTGCCGGGGTAGAAGCGGAAGATGCAAAAAAATGGTTCGAGAGTGAGGCCTGGCTCTGGACCGTGGTGGTGGCACCCTGGGTGCTGGTGCAGGAAGACAGCTCGAGGCTGGACTCATGAGTAAGACCCTGGACCCACGCCTGTTACAGGATGGTGAGGTACTGGGATGGTTTCCACTCTGCCAGTTGCTGTTGATGCGTGATGCTAATTATCCCTGGTGTGTACTTGTTCCCATGCGGGAAAATATCAGTGAAATATATGAGTTGAATAAAACCGATCAACAACAGCTTTGTATTGAATCAAGCACCCTGGCTGCTTTTTTAAGCAAAACCTTCAATGCCGAAAAAATGAATATTGCTGCACTGGGCAATGTGGTTGCCCAGCTGCATGTTCATCACGTGGTTCGCTATAAAAATGATCCTGCCTGGCCTGCACCCATCTGGGGTGCTCACACAGCCAGGCCTTATTCTGAAACAGACTGGCAGCAAACCCGTAACAGGATTATTACCGGCCTGGAACAACTGGACTCAGGTTTTACTGCGGCGTGAGCCAGCCTGGTGACAAAACATGGTGGGTTTATATTCTTGAGTGTACGGATGGTAGTCTCTACACCGGCATCACCAATGATCTTGAAAAAAGAATCGATGAGCATAATTATGGACAGGCAGCGGCAAAATATACCCGTGCCCGTCGCCCGGTTAAACTGGTTTATAAGGAAACACAGCCCGATCGCAGCCAGGCCAGTAAACGTGAAAGCGCCATCAAGCAGTTAAGTCGTAAGGA
>JALUTJ010000393.1 GCA_027057985.1 Chromatiales bacterium | reverse complement strand
TCCGGCTAATTTTAGTTTACTTAAACGCATCCAGTGAATGTACTCGATCCATCACCTCTCATTCAAGATTGACTTCACATTCAAGCTGTGCCGATTGAAAATAATCCGTAAAAGTGGCGAAAAAACACACAATTCATCATAATCCGCTCAGATCGACCCTGTCGTGTTAAGATCGCAATAGCACGGAATTAAATAATGGTTGCAAATACCAGTACACTTTAAGCAAAAAGATGCTCACAGGAGGTAGAAAGCTGTTGCCGATCAAGACCGTGGGCCGCAGGGAGAGCGGCCCCCGAGCCTACATGGATGTATTTACGGCGTGTCTTGATTGGCAATAGCTGGATTACCTCCAAATCAAATACATGCTGTTATGCATTCTTGACCGTTTATTATTGGGTATTTGGAACAATTTAGAATTAATCAATTAGCAAAAACAACTGAGAGTACTATGGCAACACAACCAAGCAAAACACTGGAAACCTTTGAAAACCCCATGCCCGAGCGGGACTACACCATTCGCATCGATATGCCGGAATTTACCTGCCTTTGCCCCAAAACCGGGCAACCGGATTTCGCCACCCTGCACCTCGAATATGTTGCCGACAGGCTCTGCGTAGAACTCAAGTCACTCAAGCTATATATATGGTCATTTCGTGAAGAAGGCCATTTCCATGAAAAAGTGACCAATATGATTCTCGATGATCTGGTTGCTGCAACCCAGCCACGCTTTATGCGACTGACTGGCAAATTCAATGTCCGTGGTGGCATCTATACAACGGTAGTCGCTGAACACCGCGACCCGGACTGGACGGCACCGGAGCACGTTAGCCTGCCGTGAGTGAAAAAAGTTATACAACCCGGCTGGCTCCCCCGGCACCTGTTTTTATCGGTATCGACCTCGGGACATCGGGTTGTCGAGCCGTCGCCATCGATCGCTATGGCAATGTCCGCGCCAGAGCCAGAACCACATACCCTGTCGATAAAACTCCCGGCAAGACACAGCAACCAATGGACTGGTGGCTGGCAACCAAAACCGTACTACATGAAATCCGTCAGCATGTGAATAGTGAGCATATTCATGCGATTAGTATCGATGGTACCTCTGCAACGGTTTTTCTTTGTAATGATGCGGGTAAGCCATTGACGCCGGCACTGATGTACAGCGATCACCGCGCCAGTGAACAGGCTGCGATGCTGGCAGAATATGCCCCGAGAAAATCGATCGTACTTTCACCCGCCAGTGGTCTTGCCAAGGTAATGTGGTTACTGGAAAACCATCCCCTGCAGGAAAAATTTCATATCGTACATCAGGCAGACTGGGTGGCAGGATTGCTGGGGAAGACGTTTGGCTATTCCGATATCAATAATTGCCTCAAGACCGGCTATGACCCGGTTAATGGTATCTGGCCAGTATGGGTAAAGGACCTGTTTCATGACCGGGGTATCCCGTTCACGGCACTGCCTGTCGTAAAAGATCCTGGTGAAAGTTTTTTCCGTATTCACCCGCACATGGCCAGCGAGCTTGAACTGCCGCTTGATACCCTGATTATTGCCGGCACCACTGACAGTACCGCCGCTTTTCTGGCAACCGGTGCCAAAGAGATTGGTGATGCTGTCACCTCTCTCGGCTCGACCATGGTACTGAAAGTTATTCACCATGAACCCATTAATGATCCACGCCGTGGTATCTACAGCCAGCCACTCGGAGAGCACTGGCTGGTTGGTGGTTCATCCAATAGTGGTGGCGCAGTATTAAAATATTTCTTTAGTGATGAAGAAATGCTTGAACTGAGTCAAAAAATTAATCCTGAAAAACCCACTGGACTCGATTACTATCCCTTACTCGAACCCGGTGAACGCTTCCCGATCAATGATCCCAAACTGCAACCGAAGCTAACGCCACGGGTTAAGGATGATGTGATCTTTTTCCAGGCACTACTTGAAGGGATTGCCGAAATAGAACACAGGGGCTATCGCCTGCTCGAAGATGCCGGTGCCGCTTATCCACATTCGGTTTTAACCGCGGGCGGCGGCAGTATTAACCGGACATGGCATACAATCCGAGAACAGAAACTGGGGGTACCGGTTCATGTCGCCCATCACGCGGCAGCAGCCTATGGCAGTGCCCTGCTGGCTTTAAAACATTACCAGGAAGAGGAATAAAACATTATGGGTAACCCGTTAAAAGGTGCTGCTTACTTTCTACAGGGACTGGGACTGTTACGGCAACCCGGTATTAAACGCTTTGTCTTTATCCCCCTGCTAATCAATATCCTGATTTTCAGTCTCGGACTGTGGTTTGCAGTTTCCCAGTTCAATATCTTTATCGACTGGGCATTGTCTTCCCTGCCCGACTGGCTAGACTGGTTAAAATGGATCATGTGGCCACTTTTCGTGCTGACTTTCTATGGCCTGGTATTTTTTACTTTTTCCATTATTGCCAATATTGTTGCTGCCCCCTTTAACGGCCCCTTATCCAGTGCAGTAGAAAAAAAGCTCACCGGCCATGACAGTAATGTTCCCGGCAGAACATTTATCGAGGAAGTAAAAGATTCACTGGGTAACGAGGTAATCAAGTTAAAATATTCACTCTACCTGTTGATGCCGTTGGCTTTTCTTTCCCTGCTTGGAATGGCATTTCCGCTGATTGCACCCTTCGTCGCGCTCGTCTGGATGATCTATACTACATGGGTACTGGCACTGGAATATGCCGAGTTCCCCATGGGCAACCATGGCATCGGCTTCAAACAGATTCGTCAACAACTGGCTGCAAAACGTCTACTCTCACTCGGCTTTGGTGGCATGGTGTTACTTGGCACTATGATACCTTTGATTAACTTTCTTGTGATTCCTGTTGCCGTTGCCGGTGCCACTAAAATGTTTATCGAGGAGTTCCAGACAAAATAACAGGCAACAGATGTTTTTTAAAAAGATCAAAAAGAAATCCAGCAAACTGTTAAGTATTCCAGCGGT
>JALUTJ010000392.1 GCA_027057985.1 Chromatiales bacterium | reverse complement strand
TCAGTACCTGGGATATCACAGTGTAACCAGCCCTGAGTGTGTGACAGCATAGCAACAGAGTTTGCAGTACCACCAACGATAAAGCCAGCATCTTCCAGAGCCTTGATTAAAGGTTCAACTTTAGCCTCATCAGTGACCATGTACTCGATGTTTGAACGTAAAGTAAAGCGGATGTAACCATCAGCAAACTTGTCACCGATTTCAGTCAGCTTACGTAAGGTGTAAACATCAAGAATACGCTGAGTACCAGCTTTTACAGTCCAGATTTTGTCACCACTGTGAGCAACGTGTAGTAATACGCCTGGACGTGGATGTTCATGATATTTCCACTGACCGAAGTTTTTACGCATTGTTGGATGCATATACTGGAAGCCGTCTGGGCAACCAGATTCAATCGGTGAACGCATATCTTCAAGAGCCATATTAATCTCCTAGTTCTTTAAATCTTAATTCGTTAAATTATGAATGCGATTGAGTTACGCAGTTGCTTCTTCAGCTTTGCGTTCAAACCATTTCTTAGCTTCTTCGTCCCAACCGTCCATACGAACATAAGAGACCTGACGTGGGTTGTTAACCATGTGTGGGTCAACTTCGATACCAACACCTTCGAGGAAGTTAACCAGGCCGATACGTTCAATCATTTCACCAGTACGTTCGTGCTCAAGTGCATTTTCAGCGAAGAAGTCGATAACGTCACCAGCCAGTTCAACCAGTTCTTCGTAATCTTCAGCAGTTTCCAGCTTCTTGAATGGAACGACAACGGTACCCATCAGGTCACCGATCTTCAGTGTACGCTTACCACCGATAAGAACAGTAACACCTTTGTCATCTCCAGGAGACAGGGCTTTATTCATAACATTCAGACAGTGCATGCAACGAACACAGTTGTGATTATCAACAGTCAGTTCGTCGTTATCAGACAGAGTCATACAGTTAGTTGGGCAACGAGTAATTACGTTGTCGATAACATATTGACGACCTTTGGCTTCGATGAAGTTCTTGACTTCAGCCTGATCGATTTTCATGTCATCACGCCATGTACCAATTACAGCAAAGTCAGAACGTTCAATAGAGTTCTGACAATCGTTTGGACAACCAGAAACTTTGAACTTGAACTTGTATGGCAGGGCCGGACGGTGAACGTCATCAACAAATTCATTTACCAGGTGACGGTGAATGGCGTGTTCGTTTGCACAGGACTGTTCACAACGAGCAGCACCAACACAGGACATAGCAGTACGTACACAAGGACCAGCACCACCCAGATCCCAGCCGTATTCGTTGATTTCATCAAAGAAGTGCTGAGTGTTTTCAGTGTCAGTACCGATGAACATGATGTTACCGGTTTGACCGTGGAAGGTAATCAGACCAGAACCGTATTTTTCCCAGCTGTCAGCCAGTTGGTTCATCATGTCTGTAGTGTAGTAGTTACCTGGTGAAGGCTGTACACGTAAAGTGTGGAATTCTTTTGATTCAGGGAATGCGTCACCAACTTCTGAGAAACGTGGAATGATACCACCACCGTAACCGAATACTGATACGGTACCACCTTTCCAGTAACCTTTACGGGTTTCGTAAGAGTGTTCTAATTGACCGAGTAAGTCACCAACAGCTTTGTTGATGCGTTCACTTGGATGGTCGTCACGAAGACGTTTGAAGCCTGAAATGAATGAAGGCCATGGACCTTTTTCCAGTTCATCCAGCATTGGTGTGTCATGAATCGTAGCTTTTGACATTGCGTTCTCCTAAATCGGTTACCCGTTAGTCGCGTTATAAATTTTCGAAATTAAAGTTATCAAGTGTAGTCACTACCAGCGGTAATAACCACCCACTTCTTGTGTTGTTATAACTCTGTACCCACACAATATTGGGTTCAAAACCATAACGACAGTACTTTTTCAGTTGCGACGCAGTCTATGTGCCCCTGTGCGTGACGAGAATCACACTGATGGGGGATTCGAATGGGTGATCTTATCCCATTGTGGGTATAGTTCACCTGATCCAAATCGTCCTGCTGCATCACAATACAAAATTCACGCTTGCTGTTGGTCTTTAAAAAAGACGTAAAAACAACAACTTATCCAGTATTACCTGCTGGATATTCAGTATCCCTTACCGTATGTGTTTAAATCGCGCTATCCTTGAAGGGTGAGGGCAGGAGATAATAGTCTGCTAATCACTTCAAATTAAACGTTGTTTACGACACCTGACGGTAAACATGGTATAACCTAGTAATTAACTCAGGAATACCACATACTTCGTGGGCGTATTTTACTGTTGCAGACCAGGATTGCAATACTTAAGCGGGTATAACTTGAATTTATATTTATGAATATTGTCACGACAGATTCTCCCTTTTCGCTGCACCCAGATGCAGAAGCGGCCTACCAGCAGTGGCGTGACTGGAAAATATCGGTTTATCCTGCTGCAGCTGAAGAACTGCTGGTGGAAATTGATAACCCGTTTTCTCTTGGTCAGAATGAAAAGGCACGCCTGAATGAGTGCTTTATCCGCGCCAACATGGCCATCTATACTATTAATAATGTCTCTGATATTGCCGACAAGAAAATTGTTGAATCTATTGGCCGGCAGCTCGGCATCGAGCGCCTGGACAAGAACCTGGGAGCAGATAATGACAGTATTACGTCGCTTCAGGTCATGGAAAATGGTCGTCAACAGGGCTATATCCCTTATAGTAACCTGAAACTCAGCTGGCATACGGACGGTTATTACAATTTACCCGAGCAACAGATACGCTCGATCGTACTGCATTGCGTCAGCCCGGCCGCCCGAGGTGGTGAAAATGCGCTGGTGGACCATGAAATGCTTTATATTCACTTGAGAGATCGCAATCCGGCCTATATATCAGCACTCATGGAAGAAGATGTGATGACGATTCCAGCCAATATTGAAAATGGTGTGGAGATTCGCGGAGCACAGACCGGCCCGGTATTTTCGGTGGATGCCTGTGGTGGCAGCCTGCATATGCGTTACAGTGCTCGCAAACGCAATATTATCTGGACTGATAATGAAGTTACCCGGGAAGCGGTTCAGGCAATGGATGATTTTCTTGCCAGCGATTCACCCTGGATATTCAGGCATCGCCTGGAGCCGGGGCAGGGACTAGTTTGCAATAACGTGCTACATAACCGAACCGGCTTCGAAGATGATGATGAAACCGGTCAGCACCGGCTGATTTACCGCGGGCGTTTCTATGATCGCCTGGCAAAGACAACTTACAATGATATTCAGTCACGAATATCCTGATATTTTAGGAAAAACATTATGTTGTGGTTAAGTGAAGTCCTTTTAGAGGGACACGAAATTGAATCTTTTAAAGAACTGGCAGAAGTGATCAGCGAGAAGGGCAAATCCGGGGAGATGTTCTTTCGCATGGATGTGAAACCACCTTTCGTCGATACCCCGGAAGACTGGGAAGAACAGCTCGAATCTGCCTTTACCTCTACACGATAACAGGGTTTTTATCATGTCAGAGACGAATAATCTGTTCTGGAATGAAGACAAAAAGAAGGAAGAGTTTGTTATTCCTGATGACATTGTCGATGTTTCCTATGCCATTCGCTGTAAATGCCTGCCACTGGAGCACATGGATGCACTGTCACAAAGCCTGTTTCAGGCCCTGCCATGGCTCGAAGACGAGCCCCTGGCCGGGATTCACCCGATTAATGGTGCTGAGTCTGGCAATGGCTGGGAGCGTAGTACCGATCCTGATGAGCTGATCTATCTCTCCCGGCGGCAGAAAATGATCCTGCGCCTGCCCAAAGAGCGGCTTGAAGATGCGGAAGAACTGGTGGGTTCCACTATCGAGGTAGCGGGTTATCCAGTTGAAATTGGTAAAAGCAGTACCAGGCAACTCAGTGATCTGCCAACCACGTTTTGCCGGGGAATACTTATCGACAAGGAAATGGATGAAAACCAGTTTCTGCAATGGGCCTATGATGAGCTTAAAAAACTCGATATTCCCGTCAGAAAAATGATGGCTGGAAAGGAGCGGGTGGTGACGCTGCAAAGTGGTGAGAAACGGGTTACCCGCAGCCTGATGGTGGCCGAAATGGAAAAGGCCGAATCGGTACGCCTGCAACAGCATGGGCTTGGCCCGGGGCGCAAACTCGGCTGTGGTATTTTTCTGCCACAAAAGGATATTAAAGCAGTTAATTCAGATGATTAAGGGTTTAATTTCGCTTATTTTTCTGGTTAAATAAGCGCCCGTTAATATAGCCCGGTTTCGATGATTGCTAAATAACACGATTTTTTAACCATTTAGACTACATTAAACGCTAGAGGATTTTATAATGGCACTGGAAGTAAACGGTAAAACCATCCCGACTACTGACGAAGGTTACCTGGAAGATTTAAATGACTGGGACCTGGACGTGGCACAGGCACTGGCTGATGCTGATGAACTGCCAATGACAGAACGTCACTGGGATGTTGTGAAGTATTTACGTGATGAGCACGTCAATAACAACGGTGCAGAGCCTAACGAACGTACCATTCTCAAGGCCATGAGCAAGTTATGGGGTGAAAAAGTTTCCTCCAAGACCATGTACGAAATGTTCCCGGCAATGCCTTCAAA
Source organism: Chromatiales bacterium (assembly GCA_027057985.1). GTDB lineage: Bacteria > Pseudomonadota > Gammaproteobacteria > UBA6429 > Thiohalophilaceae > JAGLTQ01. Next base: position 4,713 of record JALUTJ010000392.1, on the reverse strand, counting down.
ACAGGGGCGTAAACTGGCCGGTCTGCCAAAAAGTACCCGTAAAGGCGGTTACTAAGCAAATTTCTGGAATTTTTTCCCTGATCTAGCCTAAAGGGGGTATAGTCTGACCCCGGCAGTGCTGTTAAATTTCGCAGCAAGGATGAGTTCCAGACAAATTTCCGCTTTTCGGCTAGTCGAAAAGTAAACACACTGAGGATTTTAAAATGAGTGAAAAAGCTAAATTAATCGCAGAAATGCTCGAAATGCAAAAGAAATTCATGGAATATGAACATGAAAATGGTGTTGATGCGAAAGACTACTTCGTTGGCCAGGAAGGTCACCCTTTAAACGGTTATGCCCAGAAGTACCAGGAGCTGGCCAACAAGGTTGACGAAATGGCTCATAAAGAAAAAGGTTCAAGTCGCTGGTTCTAATCAGTTATTGAACATGAAAAAAGGCGCTTTAAGCGCCTTTTTTCATGCCTGGAATATTTTATCCAGTATTTTATAACTCGGACCACATGCGAAATAAATTGACATAAGCAACATCAATTTGACGGGTTTCGGTATCATCCGGGCGTTTTTTTAGCAGCGATTCGCGTGCCTGGTTCATCTGGTAAAGCAGTTCACGTTTGGCCGGGTCACGTACCATGCTCTGCGTCCAGGTAACGGCAACAAGGCGGGTACCTTTGGTCACTTCTGCCACATGGTGCAGGCTGGAAGAGGGGTAAACCACGGCAGAACCTGCGGCCAGTTTTACTTTCTGTGGGCCATACGCAGTCTGTACCACCAGTTCACCCCCCTCGTAATCGTCGGGCTCATTAAGGAATACCGTGGTTGAGACATCGGTGCGGTACTGTTGCCCCGGCGGGCCCATTACAGGGTCATCAACGTGGTCACCATAGGTCATACCACTGCTATAGCGGGCATAGAACGGAGCAGCGACACGCAGCGGCAGGGCAGCCGCCTTGAACTGCTCATTCTGTACCAGAGAGCCCATGACAATGTTATTGAGCTGCTGCATCAGCTTCTCATCTGCAGCCAGTTCCTCATTATTCTTGACCCGTTTTGCTGCCATACCCGCAGATAAGGTACCATCGACAAAGTCAGCGTTTTCCAGTGCCTGTTGCACAAAATCAATTCGTTGTTTATCCAGTACGTCGGGTATGGTTATAAGCATAAAAGATTACCTGAGTAAGTTTGTCATGTATAATAGCGTTATACTAATGAGCATATAGCGCATTACGTTTTAAATAAAGTGAAGGATTTAAAATGATACTGAATATTGCCGTTGATGGTCAAAGCACCGATATCAATGTACCGGACTCCATGCTTTCAGAAGCACGGGATTATTTTGCTATGGTGGATGCCGATCTCGATAAGGGCTACCAGATGGGGCGGTACTGGGTAGAAAACCCAAATCCGGAACAGCGTTGTCAGATTGCGGCAGATCGCCTTGTTACCGCATTGGAGCAGAATAACATGGATCTCGCTACCATGATGTCTGCCTATATCCTTAGCAAGGCACCGATGATTGAGAGTGTGGTGGTCGACACTTCCGATGAAATCCAGGAAATTCATTTCCTTTAAATTATAACGTCACTTTTATGCTGTTATTGCAGGATAAAAGTGACTTTCAAAAAGACGCTTAAAGTTTTTTTTGCATTTTAAAGTGTTGTATCTCGTCGTACAGCAGGTGTGTTTTTTCTATCACCTTGTAACCGTGTATTCGATAAAAACCCAGCGCAGTTTCCCTGGCATGAAGAATAATTTCTGAAACTTCCTGCTGCCGTGCCTGTTGCTCAAGTTCGGTAAGTAGCGCTGTAGCAATGCCCTGGCGCTGGACTTCTGCTTTAACAGCCATATAACGAATCTGTGCAGACTTACTGTCTATTGTGTGTAATCGGGCAACAGCAACCATCTCATTATCAAGCAGGGCATAGCGATGTATTGCCTGAGATTCAAATTCATCTTTTTCACTGCCCTGAGGTTGTTGCCAGGGCTGGCGTAATAACGCCCAGCGCAACTGATAATAATCCGAAAACTCTTTATCAGTTTGGGGTGTGGCAATAGTCAACATGCCGTGGTCGTAGTCAGGCAAAGACAACCCAGGTGGTGGCAATATATTTTACACCTTCATTCACGGTCACAGCCCGATGTTCATGGGTCCAGAAAGGCGGGAATAACACCAGCTTGCCTTTTTTCGGGCTGATTTTAATGTCCTGGTACAGGAATTCGGTTTCACCACCGGGACCGGGGACATCATTCAGATACCACAGTGCTACCAGCTGACGCTGACTGAAGTCATGTGAGCCGCCATCGATATGCCAGTGATAGTATTCACCGGGCTGGTAACGCTGAATGCCATAGCCCATGTCCTTGAAGGGACCCTTGAAATAAGGAAAAGTCTCACGAAACTCCTTGATTGCCGTGGCGAGGGAATGAAACAGCGCCTGGTCGATGTCTTTCCAGTGCTCCTTGCCGCTGACAACGAGGTCGGTAGTTTTTTTTATGCTGCTGTCCTGATTGGCGGTCTGACCAATACGACCGGCATAGTGATCATCAGTAGAGTCTTCAAAGCGGCGTACCATTTCATCACACAGTTCATCACTGAGTGAATGCGGTTTTTCAAAGATAAAGGTGTTTTCCTTTACCTCGCGAATCGTGCTGAGCGGTTTTATAGCTGACATGGGGATTCCTGTTCTTTGTGCTGGATGCAGGGATTGTTTAGCAGCTTGAGATTATAAACGATTTTCTTCGACCAGGGCTTCAATTTGTTTTTGCTGTAGCGCCAGATCTTCGTTTTCAACCTGCATCACTTGTTGACAAAGCGCTAGCCAGTGCTGTTTTCCTTTTTCAATGATGTGGCTCATTGCAGTGAGTGAGCCAGTATCGAGCCATGTGTCATAGGCCTGTTGTAAAGAAGGGAAAAGATCCTTGCGCAGGTTATTCAGGTTGCCAAAATAAAAGTGCCAGCTGGGAGCGCTGTCCTTTTTCAGCAAAGCAGGCAGGGTTACCAGGCAGTCAGCAAGGTGATCACGGATTGCGCGTAACTGCAGCGCCGCTTTTGAATAGGGGATATCATAGAGCAGGGATTGCCAGCCTTCACCCAGCAGAGTACCGGCCTGAATTTCCCCGCGTTCATGTTGTACCACGTTGTCCACCTCGGCCTCACTCATCTGTTCCAGTGCCTGGTCGAGATTGTTCTCTAGGTCATAGCAGGCAAAGGCGCGGCCAAGGGCATTATCAGGACGGTTCCAGCGCCAGGTTTCCAGTTTTTCCCAAAGCAGGCGGCGCAGGCTTTCCTTGCGGATATAGATTTCCCGGTTATTAGACATGGCCGGCGGTGCTGACATATCGCGAGCATATTCCCGGCCTGCAATATAAAGGGTGAAGTCATCGTGCTGCTCACGGAGTTCCAGTTCGGCGAGAAAGAAATGCGGTCGGTTATTGATGCCCATGCCACCACTGTAAACGAGTTCGTGCGTCTCAAGGTGCTGGTTGACCACAGATGACTCAAAGGGGGAGACGTTTTTACCCGCAAGCGGGATTTCCCTGTACGGATTATCTTCGAGCGTATCCCATAGTGCTTCACGTTCACGTAGCCATTGTCCTACCTGCTGGTTAGGCAGCGGCGTAGAGAAGTTCTGTCCCTGTTCCCAGCGATACAGCTCGCGCATTTTTAACAGGTAAATACATAACGTATAATCACCGGCATGCTGGGCATCGGCAATATGGCAGTTGTGCTGAACCGTCTCGGCAAGCGCTGCCAGTTCTTTTGAGGGTGTGTCTACAGGCATAAGCTATCGTACCTTCCCTTGGGGATATTGAGCAAGATAAAAACCTGAGTAAAATACTACACAAATATTTTACCCCTGGTCAAAGGCAGAATAAAGCATCGCTGAAAGCGGGGGAGCGACGTATAATAGCGCTTAAATAAGAAAATTATTTACTTTAAGTAATTTTTGTAAATTGTTGTTTATAGAGGAATTATTGTGAGAATCAAGAGTCGCTGGAGTAAAAAAGGCAAAACCCATAGTCTTGAGGAGATTGCCGGCGCGGTTGCTTTTATCGCCTGGCGGATTGCAGGTAACTGCCTGTTAAGCCTCGAGAACAATGATTTTGAAACCGCAACGCAGAAGCAGCGACTGGAAATTATCACCGAGTTCCTGATTTTTATTATTCATATGGTCGATCGCATGACCATTGAATCCTTTGATGAAAATGAGCGGGTCCGTTTTTTCACTGAGCTTGTTCAGAAAACAGCCAAGCACCTCGAGGATAACAAGCGTGATCTGATTGGTGATGGAGACTACCGCCAGGACTTTATCGAGCAACTGAATGAGCGCATTGCCGAGTATTCCGAGTTTTCCTACGATGAAAAAGATGGCCCCAGCTTCCCGATGAAGCGTTTCTTTGGCGACAAGGTGGCGTTGTTACTGGGCGACAAGAATAACAAGTGGGTTGCGGATCAGGTCATTGAAATCGAGGTGCGCGATATTATGCAGCACCTGAAAAAGTCGGTGCCCAATCTGTTTAAATAAATATTTATATTCTGTCGGCTCCGCTATGTTTGAGTCGAGCTACAGTTTTTTTCACCATAAAGACGCAAAGATTTATTTCTTGCTCGTAACTGGATATTTTGCGAGAAAAATATCCGGGGAGTTTTATTTTTGTCAGAAGGTCAAAATTGAGTATGGCATAAGGCTTTTTGTCGGCTCTGCAATACTTGAGC
>JALUTJ010000391.1 GCA_027057985.1 Chromatiales bacterium | reverse complement strand
CTGATGATTCGCGCCTCCCAGGTCAAGGGCGTCATTGAAGATCCACGTGTGCATGCCGTGACCCTGACCGGTAGTGAACCCGCCGGTCGCCAGGTGGCAGCTACAGCGGGTAGTGTGCTGAAAAAGTCAGTGCTGGAACTCGGGGGCTCGGATGCCTTTGTTGTGCTCGAAGATGCCGATCTCGATCATACCGTACAGAACGCGGTAACCTCGCGCTTTTTAAATACCGGCCAGAGCTGTATTGCCGCCAAGCGCTTTATCGTGGTGGATGCGGTGGCCGAAGATTTCCTCGCTCGTTTCAAGGCAGGGGTAGAAGCCCTGAAGCCGGGGGATCCGCTGGATGAAGCGACGACACTGGCGCCCATGGCAAGAGAAGACCTGCGTGATGAACTGCATGTTCAGGTCAAAGACAGCATTGCTGCCGGTGCGGTTGCAGTAACCGGCTGTGAACCACTGGATATGCCCGGTGCATTTTACCAGGCCTCGATCCTGGATCGGGTAGAACCCGGTATGCGTGCCTATCACGAAGAACTGTTTGGCCCCGTCGCCATCGTCATTCGTGCTCGTGATGAAGAAGATGCACTGCGTATTGCCAATGACTCGCCCTATGGGCTCGGTGGCAGCGTCTGGACCCAGGATAGTGCTCGTGGTGAACGACTGGCACGCCGGGTTGAGTCAGGCTGTACCTTCGTAAACGGCATGGTCAAAAGTGATCCCCGTTTACCCTTTGGTGGTATCAAAAACTCCGGCTATGGGCGTGAGCTGTCACAGCATGGGATTCGTGAATTCGTTAATGCAAAGACTATCTGGATTAAATAAGTTTGCCAGATATCAGTACGGTTTAATGATAAAAATACATTCAAAATCAGGTAATAGCTTTCTACCTCCTGAGAGCTTCTTCTGGCTCAAGGCATATTGGTATCTGGAACAGGGAGTAAGCAGTTGAATTTTTTGTTTATTCCGCCGGGCGTGCAGAAAAATATCCCTGTCCCCATGACACGCCGATCTCACGCAGTGCATCGAGGGTTTGCTGGTTTTCGATATGCTCGGCAATGGTAACCAGTTCCAGTGATTCGGCCATGCGCTGAATCCCGGTAATGATTTTCCGTGCCCGTTCTTCGAAAGCGACCCTTTTTATCAGAGAACCATCAAACTTGAGGTAGCTGATGGGCAGATCAGCCAGGTAGCTGAGCGAGGAATAACCACTGCCAAAATCATCGATGGCCAGAGGCATGCCAAACTCAATAAAAGGTGCCAGCAGTTTTTTTACTTCATCAACTTCACCCAGCAGTTCCTGCTCGGTAATCTCGATAACGAAAGGTTTTTTCTCGCATTGTTTCTGCTCACATTTTTCATTACAGGTACTGCGGGCAAAATCAATAATATCCTTTACCAGCTGAGGGTGCCGTAACAGGTCGGCCGAGATATTGACGAAGTGTGGACAGCTGGTTTTACTCTGGCTGAAGCTTTCATAGCAGCGCGTTACCATGGTACGAATAACCTGGTGATCAATCCGGTGTACCATTTGCAGCTCCACCGCGGCATCGATAAAGTCATTGGCCGGAATCAGTTCACCATTTTCATCCTGTATTCGTGCCAGTGCTTCCTCGGCTACCTGTTCACCTGTCATCAGGTCAAAAATAGGCTGGTAAACCGCGATAATACGATTTTCATTCAGCGCATTCTCCAGTTGCGTGCCAACGGAAAAAATATTTTCAGTCAGTTGCTTGGTGCTGTGAATACGGTTACGCCCGTTTTGCTTGGCATGGTAGAGGGTATTATCGGCAACCCGCAGCAGTTGTTCCGGATCATCACCATCGCGCGGGTAGCTGGCAATACCAATACTGGCGCTGATATGAATTTTTTGCTGGTTAAGCAGGAAGGGTTGATCGGCAATGCCCTGAACAAGGCGTTGTGCAATCAGGCAGGCAGTTTCATGATCGGCGTCGGGCAGGAGACAGAGAAATTCTTCTCCACCCCAGCGACCGATATTGTCCTTGCTGCGAATAAAGTGCTGCATGCGTTCGGCCAGCAACTGCAGTAACTGATCGCCTGCCTGGTGGCCAAAGTTATCATTGACCAGTTTAAAACGATCTACGTCAAGTAATAGTATGGAATATGCCTTACCCTGTTGCTGGAATTCATTATGCAGGTGATGCATCGCCCTTTGCAGGGTGTCGCGGTTTGCCAGCCGGGTCAGGCTGTCATGACTGAACTGGTATAGCAGGGGATTTTTCTGTTTACTGTTTTCATGATCGGCTTCATGGAACATCAGGATGGCCGTCTGCTCATCCAGTGGTGAAATACTGAAATCGATATTGAGAATAGTTCCATTTCTGAGCTGGATCTGGTGATTTTTTATTGGCCCGAGAATCTGTCCATTGTTGATAATGTCCGAAATCATTTCCTGGCAGGTCTTCGCCTGTAGCGTATCAACGAACTTGAAGATGCGATGTAGGGGCTGCTGCAGTGCTTCGGTCTGGGTCCAGCCGGTAATTTGGCAGGCAGTTTTATTGATCAGGGTGATGTGTGCGCTGACATCAAGCCCAATAACACCATCATAATATCCTGCAAGCAGATCTTCGGTGTATTGCTCAGGCTGAAAATCGGCAGCACTGGGCGAGGACTTACTGGCTGTAATTGGTTGACCTTTATGGTCACTGGCACGTTGACGGGGGTGAGTCACGGTATTGCCTGTATATTTAGTTCCATTACTGTAAGAATATCATAAACAGGGCATAATGTTGACAACATGAGCAAGGCGATGAGAAAAATGAGTACCAGCTCGCATTAAAAAAAGAATTATGACAATTTCATTTCAGGGCAAAGGATGTTCTAAAAACTTTTTTTGCAAAAGAGTTTAATAGTCACGGTATGAGAACTATTTAACGAGAAAAGACGGATGATATACATTGCTTATATCTTACTGGGAATGGTTGCCGGTTTTCTTGCCGGGCTTTTAGGCGTAGGCGGTGGCCTGGTTATCGTCCCGGTTCTGA
>JALUTJ010000390.1 GCA_027057985.1 Chromatiales bacterium | reverse complement strand
TTTCGATGAGCGTGAAAAAGTGCTTGCTGCTGTGCTGGAGCAGTCCGATCTCCCGGCAGGTAAATTGCTGGAACAGTTCGTACTGACCATGCTCGATTACAATATGAATCAGTTTGCGCGTGAACCTAAACTGTCAGAACTGGTTGACGTGATTATCAATAAGCGACCAGACCTGGTGCAATATCAGGTGAAAAGTGATAAAAAACTGATAACCGCTATACTGGAAAAAGGCCAGGCGCAGGGTGAGTTCAATATTGATGATTCCGGGCGGGTTAGCACCGCAATACTGGCTGCGATAGCCAAATTTTCCAGCCCGTTTTTTGTTGGCATGTACCCGGCAGAAGAACTCAGGCAACAGGCACTGGGCGTGGTTCAACTGATTTTGCATGGACTGGAGAAAAGAGAATGAAACCGATTACCCTGTTAAGTATTTTGCTCCTGTTTACTCCTTTGTTGCAGGCGCAGACTGCGGAAGAAAAGGGACTGGCTATCGCAGTAGAAGCTGACAAACGCAATCAGGGCTGGAAAGATCAGGCAACCCGTTCGAAGATGATCCTGCGTAATAAGCAGGGTGAAGAAAGCCTGCGCCAGATGCATGGTAAGGCGCTGGAAGTGATGAATGATGGCGACAAGACCCTGATTGTTTTTGACAGCCCGCGTGATGTCAAGGGTACCGCCTTTCTCAGTTATACCCATATCATGAAGCCCGATGATCAATGGCTTTACCTGCCTGCACTAAAAAGGGTGAAGCGAATTTCTTCATCCAGTAAGTCCGGCCCCTTTATGGGTAGTGAATTTTCCTACGAGGATATTTCTTCACAGGAAGTGCCCAAATACCGCTATCGTTATATTCGCGATGATGTTATCGATGCTCGACCGGTCTTTGTCGTTGAGCGTTTCCCACAGTACAGGCGTTCCGGTTACACAAAGATGGTCACCTTTATCGATAAAGCCATGTACCAGCCTTTAAAAATCGATTATTACGATCGCAAAAAACGCCTCTTGAAAACACTTACCCAGCATGATTTCAAACAGTACCTGAGTAAGTACTGGCGACCTTCACGCATGGAGATGGTAAACCACCAGAATGGTAAAAGTACCAGCCTGATCTGGGAATCGTACAAGTTCAATAATGGTTTTACCGATCGTGATTTCGATCGCAGTAGCCTGAAACGCGCTCGTTAAGCATGAGAGCTCCCGTCGCGCTGTTACTGCTGAGCCTGTCTTTTGCAGCAGGCGCCAGTGAGTGGTCGGGTAATATTTCTGCAGAATACCGTTACTTTACCGAGCCTGCCCTCTACCCTCAACAGAAGTCACAATACCTTGCTGTTGCTGTACAGCCAGAATGGTTTCATGAATGGGAGGGCGGCAAACAAAGCCTTAACTTTATCGCTTTTGTACGACAGGATCCCGTCGATAGCGCACGCAGCCATACCGATATCCGTGAACTAAACTGGCTAGGCGTATTTAGCGAATCGGAACTGCGTATTGGTATTGGTAAGGTATTCTGGGGTGTTACCGAGTCACAGCACCTGGTGGATGTGATTAACCAGACCGACCTGGTGGAAAGTATCGACACCGAGGAAAAGCTGGGACAGCCGATGATCAACTATAGCCTGATCAAAGACTGGGGCACGCTGGACTTTTTTATTCTGCCCTACTTTCGTGAGCGGACTTTCCCGGGCAGTTCTGGTCGCCTGCGTACACAGTACCGGGTGGATACCGATAATCCCTGGTATGAGTCACCCTATAAACAGAATAATACGGACTATGCACTGCGCTGGTTTAAAACCATTGCTGAGTGGGATATTGGCCTGAGTTATTTTAATGGGACCAGTCGTGATCCTTTTTATAAGGTGGGGGTGGACAGTGAGGGGAAGGTTGTTTTTATTCCCGAGTATTACCAGATGCAACAACTGGGTCTGGATATGCAGATGACCCGCGAAGGCTGGTTATGGAAACTCGAGGCCATTAACCGTCGTGTTAATAATAGTCAATATATGGCTTCTACGATGGGTTTTGAATATACATTATACGGTGTGTTCGATAGCAGTTCCGATATCGGTATCGTGGCAGAATATCTTTATGACAGCCGCGGCAGTAATGCCATAACGCCTTTTGAAGATGATGTCATGCTTGGTCTGCGCTGGACACGAAATGATGAAGATGACACTCAGTTATTAATCGGCATGATTGCTGATCGCAGTAGAAGTTCACGGTTGCTAAGTATCGAGGCTAGTCGGAGGGTTGGTAATAATATAAAAGTTAATTTTGAAGTACGGCTGTTTAATAATATTGATAGTAATGATATTTACCTGTATTCATTCAGGAAGGATAATTTTATTCAGTTTGACCTACAGTATTACTTCTGATTCGATATGGAGTAATCAGGCAATAAAGTTTACGCGGTAGCCGGCATATTTACGGATATTGATAACCCCGCTATCGAGGATCAGGTATTGCCCCTTGATACCGAGTAGTACACCCTCGACTTCTGGTGTCTTGTCAAGATTGAGTGACTTGATCTTTTCCGGGTACTGTTCAACCGGAAAGGTAATCTGTAGCTGTTTTTCATCCAGCTGCTCAATATCAGAAGCAGCATGCTCTTTTTTGATTGCCTGAATATCTGCATCGGCTGCGGCAAGCAGTTCATCTCTTTTTGCCGCAAGGTCGATATGTTCGGCGTTACCTTTGAGCATCTTGCGCCAGTCGGTGCGATCGGAGACATGTTTCTTGACCGCCATTTCAAGCTTGCCAGAGAGCAGGCGGTTGGCAACGCGGAAGATGGGCAGGGCTTCGCTTGCACCCTGATCGATCCAGCGTGTTGGGATTTGCGTGCCTCGGGTTATACCTACCTTGATGCCGGATGAGTTGGCAAGGTAAACATAATGATCCTGCAGGCAATGGGTTTCGCCCCATTCCGGTTCGCGGCAGGTGCCTTCAAAGTAGTGACAGGTTTCCGGCTTCATAATGCACATGTCGCATTTGGCCAGCGACTGGAAGCAGGG
>JALUTJ010000389.1 GCA_027057985.1 Chromatiales bacterium | reverse complement strand
GGGTAAGTAGGGTAGTAGGGGCAAGTACGGCTACCTGTTTGCCAGACTGTACCGCGATAAAAGCCGCGCGCATGGCCACCTCGGTTTTACCAAAACCCACATCACCACAAACCAGTTGATCCATGGGTTTGGGTGAACGCATATTACGAATAACACTGTCGATAGCGGTTTGTTGATCCGGGGTTTCCTCGAATGGAAAGGCAGCAGCAAAAGCATGGTATTGCGCATCTTCAAAGTGATAACTGAAACCGGTCTGTGCCTCGCGCCGCGCATAAATATCCAGTAATTCGGCAGCGACGTCTCGAACTTGCTCGCGGGCTTTCTTTTTGGCTTTTTCCCATTGCCCACTGCCAAGCCGATGCAGTGGTGCACTTTCTGGAGCTGCACCGGTATAGCGACTAATAAGATGTAATGAACTAACTGGAACATAAAGCTTGTCATTATTGGCATATTCCAGTGCCAGGAACTCGGTATCGAGCTCTCCTACCTTGAGAGTCTGTAGGCCGAGGTAACGGCCAACGCCGTGATCTTCATGAACAACCGGGCTGTTTATGGTCAGTTCGGCGAGATTTTTGACAATGGCATCGGTATCACGTTGTGATTTCTTGCGCCTGCGACGCTGTAACACCTGTTGCCCAAACAGTTGTGACTCGGCAATAACAGCAATCGCGGGCTCCCGCAGTAACAGGCCTTCATCGATTGGTGCAACGGTAATCGCAAGTTCGTCACTGCCATTGATAAAGTCATGCCAGTTTTCAACCGGGCTGACCTTGATACCATTATCACGCAGCATCTCAACCAGGGTTTCTCGCCGCCCCGTGGTTTCGGCAGCAAATAAAACCCGGCCGTTAAAATCAGCAAGAAACTGTCTTAGTTTCGCAGCAACTTCCGTTCCACGAATATCGAATACAAGAGAGGGTGGTGCCTGTGTTGTAAAATTACATGCCTGGTCATCTTCATGCTTGAAGTGCTGTAAGTCGGCCCGGGCAAATTGTTTGAAACAGGAAAATACTTCATTGATGGGCAGGAAGACTTCGGACGGTTTCAATAACGGGTGTTCGATATCATGCCGTCCCTGCTCATAGCGTTCTTCAACTTCATGATAAAAGTTTTCCGCCTCGGCATTAACGTCATCCGCGGTGATCAGCAGAGTGTTTTCAGGCAGGTAGTCAAACAGGCTGACTGTTTCATTAAAAAACAGGGGTAGATAATATTCAATCCCGGGCGAAGCTATCCCCTCACTAACATCACGATAGACCTGGCATTGCTGCGGGTTGCCTTCAAAGCGAGCACGAAATGCTGTTCTGAATTTTGATATCGCATCTTTGTTAAGAGGAAACTCACGTGCGGGTAACAGCTGAATCTGGTCAATTTTTTCTATTGATAACTGACTTTCAGGATCAAAGGTACGAATACTTTCGATTTCATCATCAAACAGTTCAATCCGGATGGGAGAGCGGCTACCCATGGGGTAGAGATCAAACAGGCTGCCGCGAACGGCAAATTCACCGTGTTCCATCACAGTTGAAACACAGCGATAGCCGCTATGTTCAAGCCGGCCTCGCATTTCATCGATATTGAAGGTATCACCAAGCTTTAAAGACAGGCAGAAAGCATCGAGGTAACTTCTGGGGGCAAGGCGGTGCATCAGGGTCTGTACTGGCGCAATCAAAATGCCTTTTTTAAGCTCGGGTAAGCGTGCCAGGGTGGTCAGTCGCTCTGAAATAATATCCTGGTGCGGTGAAAAGCGGTCATATGGCAGGGTTTCCCAGTCAGGGAATTGCAAAATATTGATATCTTCAGCAGAAAGATAGAAACGTAGTGAATACTGCAATCGTAATGCGGCCGCCATATCAGCCGTCACCACCACAACCGGCCCATTATGCCGTTGCGCAGTAACTGAAAGTACCAGTCCGTAGCTGCTACCGTAGAGCTGTCCCCAGCGGGTCTGGAAACCGACCTTATCTGGAATCGGGGGGTTGAAAGGAGAAACAGTGCTGGAATCGGTCATTGCTACTATCAATATGTCAGAAATGAAAAACAGCCGCTATTCTACATGGAATGGCGGCTGTACAGAATACTAATATGTATTCATAAGTAATTTGCTTAATCAGCGTTCTAATTACCTGTACTTATGGTTAAAGATGTGGTTTGCATCCATCTTGCTGGATTTTAAACAGGGTATTTTAGCGGATTTCTTCGACACTGAATTTCTTGTCCATAATATCTGGCTGAATAAGGGCATAGCCTTTTTGTTGCCAGTGACCAATCTCGGTAATAGCAGAAGGGACAAGAATGACAAAATCCTGGAAATCACTGAGTTTATAATCAAAGTCATTTGCCGCCAGGCCACAAACCCTGAATTCAACCCCAAGCTGGTTGTAGTACTTCATCCGCTCGACCGCGTTTTTATATTTTGCATAATTTTTCTTTGCCAGGGTAACGATTTCAGTACCATGGATAATGACTTTGATATCCATGAATTCCGGTGCCATGTTATAGGGTGATGCCATTAAAGGATTGATATAGGAGCGTAGCCAGTGCAGTGCCGCATGAATCTTACCTGGCTCATCAAAATAAAATTCAAACATCACCCGGGGTTCTTCATAGGGTGTCTGTACAAATCTGGGTTCAGAATATGCTGGAAAAGAAGTGGACAATAAAAACAGGCTAAGTATCAGGTTCCGCATCATTATCTCCGAGTTTAATTGATGACGTTTAGTTACAGTTTAGCGCAAGACAAAAAAAATGCCGGTATTAAACCGGCATTTTCTGTGTTTTTATTAATGCTATTAGAAACGGTAGAAGGCACCGAGGAAGATACCATTGAAGTTAATATTCGCCTTAACAAGATCTACATTGATATTGTAAACCTGTGTACGTAAACCGACTTCAATTCCCAGCAGGAATGAGGTGGTATAGGTTACCTTGAGCGTAGTATCGGTAATCTGGTTACCACCGCCACTGATAGTGCTGACTTCTGCACCCACGGTCATATCAAATGGCAGGCTCAGTTC
>JALUTJ010000388.1 GCA_027057985.1 Chromatiales bacterium | reverse complement strand
GTAATAAAACAGGATGTCAGCTCGAAAACCTGAATAGATAATTCAAATTCCTGTCCACTTTAATTAAAAGAACCTCGCAGGAGGCAGAAAGCTGTTGTCGATCAAGACCGTGGGCCGCAGGGGCAAGAATTGCTCCAGACAATCCTGTTGCATTTCCGCCATCCCTGGCGGTCAAGGCGGCCCCCGAGCCTACAGGGGTGAGTTTTGTCACTAACGAAACGAACGGGAGCACAGGGAGGTGCGACCTGGACTTTCTTTGTGGAGCTGGAGGCGTAACAAAGAAAGTATTTACGGCATGTCTTGATCGGCAATAGCTGAATGACCTCCAATCACATCATTTAAATATTTTTTACAGGACATTTAACCAACCAGGTATATGGAACAGCTTTTATTAATAAATTTAATTAGAGAAATCCACCTTGCCCTGGCGAAGTTCCTGCACGGTATAGCGTTTATAGCCTTCAGGTAATACAAACAGGGCAGGATCTGCCTTATATTCATTATCAAAGTTGACCAGGGTGCGCATATATTCATTCTTGCCCCATTCCTGGATAGGAAAACCAAAGGCATACTGGCGCGCCGGTTTAAATGTCGAAGCACTGATATCACAGGCTTCCTGTAGATCTGCCGGCATATTGTTAAAGGTGGTCATGCTGTCAGTTGCCATTAGTTTATGAAACTCAACCAGCGCTTTTACCGCCTCCGGCATCAGATCTTTAATTGCCACCACGTCATAGCAGGCTTTATTATTGGTAATCAGGCGGTAGTGTCTTGCCTTCTTACCCATGATCGCCGGGGCATCTTTTAACTCTGGCATTTCCTTAACCGAATGAACCAGTTTAAATGGCGGTTGCAGTTCTTCACCCGCTTTAAAATGCTTTTCGTGTACCGCCATAATGGTTTTTTCATCCGGGTCGATACTAAAAACAACTTTCCTGTTACGATCAAAGAGGATAAAACGTTTTGCACCTTCACCATCATCCACTCGCAGGTACTGACTGGTGATGATCATTCTTGTAGAATAAGGTTCAACACCTTTTTCCTGCTCCATAAACATCAACATGGTGTCGTGTTTAACGGGTGTAGACTGGGAACAGCCTGCAATAACGACTGACAGTAATGCAATAATACTTTTTTTCATAATACCCTTTCTTTATTTAAATAGCTGACTCAAGAAATAATAGTTCTTCTTCGGTAAAACCCGCTTTTTTGCGTACATCATGATCATAGGGACCACGCAGCACACCTTTCATATATTGTTCGATCAGTTGCCTGAATGTTGCCTCCGAATCCAGCTTACGCTGCTGACACAGGTAGCGAAACCAGCGAGTTCCTGCGGCAACATGACCGATTTCATCACAATGAATAATCGCCAGGATATCTACCGCAGCCCTGTCATCGATGTCCTTTAATTTTTTCACAATTCCGGGGGTCACATCCAGTCCCCTTGCTTCAAGCACTCGCGGCACCAGCGCCATGCGTATCATGGGATCATGCGCCGTTTCCAGGGCACTTTCCCACAGGCCATTATGTGCCGGGAAATCACCATAATGGTAACCCAGAGATTGCAGGTGTCTGCTCAGTAACTGAAAGTGCTGCGCCTCTTCCGCCGCAACTTTGACCCAGTCATCGTAAAATTGTTCCGGCATATCCTGAAAACGGTAAACCGCATCCCAGGCCAGATTTATTGCATTGAACTCGATATGACAGATGGAGTGAATCAACGCAGCATGCCCAGCCTTACTGCTGACCTTACGCCGTACCAGGTCCCGGGGTGGTACCAGCTCCGGCTTTTCGGGTCGCCCCGGCTGCTCCAGACGCAGCACTGGCTGATGGGGTTGACGCGATAATGCACGCTGCTGCCATGCCTTTGCCGTCGTAAAGGTCAGTTGAACTTTGTCTTCAGCGGAACAGGCCAGCAGGCACTGTTCAGCCCGCTGGAAAATAGAAGGTGAATCCATGAGTTAATTTTACCAAGTTCAGGCACTGAAAGCAGGCCTAAATCGACAATTTACAGGCAATGACCAGATCCATGACATTGGTTCCGGTTGGCCCGGTTGAAAGCAGATCAGCACTGGCCGCCAGAAACACGCCCGCATTGGCCTGCTCAAGGCATTGCCGGGCATATTCCAGCCCTCCACCGCGCCGGATGGTTTCAGAATCGACCACGGCTCCAGCATCCGGACTCTGGCCATCCATGCCATCTGTCGCCGCCACCAGCACCACCACATTATGCTGTCCCGAAAGGTGTAGTTCCTGCGCCAGCGCCAGTGCAAGTGACTGGCATCGCCCACCCTGCCCCGGGGTTTCAGGCAGACAGATCGTCGGCTCCCCCCCCCAAATATGGATACCCGGTGCCGCCATATCCAGTTCTTGCGCCAGACGTGGTGCCAGTGCATGAACATCGTCATAAAGCTGCTGTCCATGGTAATGCACCTCGTGACCGGCAGCTGTCGCATGCCTGGTTATTGTTTCGCAGACCAGGGGATTACTGGCTACAATATGATGGTGAACTTCAATCCCACATTCCTTGCTGCTGCTGGATACAAAGGGCCCTGAGCCAATCGTCTGTAATTGATCCGCTTCGACATCGGAAATCAATAACTGCGTCAGCCTGCGGCTTTTGACAAATGCCAACGCCTTGCCACCCTTGATACGTGAAACCGCCTGACGCTGGCGATTCATCTCGCTAATGGGCAGCCCACTGGCGAGCAGTTGCCGGTTCAACGCCTGTAGTGCATCAAGCGTAACACCTTGAGCGGGTACCTCGACCAGGCTGGAACTGCCTCCAGAAAGCAGTACCAGCAAATGTCTGTCTTCAGGAATTTTTACAAGAAATTCAATAAGTTGTTTACCTGCGTAGAGACTGCTTTCATCCGGCACCGGATGGGCTGACTCGATCACAGGCCACTTTGAAAGCTTATCCGCATAACCATAGCGTGTAATCACCAGGGCTGTTTTAAGCTGGCTGCCCAGTGCTTTTTCTGCTCCCTGCATCATCGCCGAGGCCGCTTTACCTACC
>JALUTJ010000387.1 GCA_027057985.1 Chromatiales bacterium | reverse complement strand
CTGTTGCAGGTGCTGTTCGATTACATCGTCGATGTCTGATTCATCCAGATAGGTGTACCAGGTTTCTTCGGGATACACGACCATGACCGGGCCATGCTCGCAACGACCGAGGCAACCGGCCATATTGATACGCACGCCACCGGCGCCATCGAGTTTCTGTTGCTTGATTTTCTGCTTGGCATAGTCCCGCACGCGCTGAGCACCCAGATTGGCGCAGCAGCTTTCGCCGTTTTCGCGCTGATTGACACAGAAAAAGACATGGTATTTAAAATAACTCATCGCGGTATTCTATTATATATGCACGGTGAGTAAAATTTTATTCCTCGCTTTCGCCCCCTGTTTTTCTATTTATAAAGCCTGTATCTTTGGCCTGTGGATATTTCAGCCCCCATTTATGAACTTGCCGACCGCTGTGTAAAGTGTGGCCTCTGCCTTGCCGAGTGTCCGACCTATAACCTGCTGGGCACCGAAAGCGAATCACCACGAGGCCGCATTGCGCTGGTGCAGGGCTGGCTCAGTGGTCAGCTTGAGACCACGGCCAACTGGCAGTCGCATCTTGATCACTGTCTGCTGTGCCGGCGCTGTGAACGGGTATGTCCTTCGCGGGTGCCTTATGCCGAGATCATGGATCGCAGTAAGGCATTACTGGCAAAACAGCAGCCGCAACACTCTGCCCTGCAAGGCCAGCTGTTACAGCAGCTCACCCGCCCAGGTGCCGGCTGGCTCTTTACTGCTGCCCGCCTGCTGCAAAAGACGGGGCTGCTATGGCTGGCACAGAAACTGCGACTCGATAATTTACTGGGAGTGCAGGATCTGCTGGCTATGCTTCCCGAACTAAAAGCGCCTTTTTCACCAAAGCGCTTTTACCCTGCTCAGGGCAAGCCCAGGGGCAGCGTGGCACTATTCCAGGGATGCCTGTCGCAACAGGTCAATGCCGAAACCCTGCAGGCCGCTATCCGCCTGCTGAACCGACTGGGTTTTGATGTACATATTCCACCGCAGCAAAACTGCTGTGGTGCATTTGCCCTGCACGCGGGCAACGAGCAGGAAGCCGCGCAACTCGCCAGCGCCAATATTGCCGCATTCAAACCACTTGATATCGACGCCATTATCAGCCTGGATAATGGCTGTAGTGCCCAGCTGACTGAATATACAAAATGGCGGGATGGAGAAAATTTCTCTGTCCCGGTTACCGATATCCTGCCTTTTCTGGCACGGCTGGACTGGCCGCAGGAACCTCTGTTTCGGCCACTGAACAAGGCGGTGGCATTACAGGTGCCCTGTAGTCTGCGTAATGTGCTGCGCCATGATGCCGAGCTATTGACACTTTTACAGAAAATCCCCGGCATTCATTTGCCGCAGGAAGCCATTTATACCCGCTGCTGTGGCGCGGCAGGCAGTTATTTTCTCGAAAATCCGGTAATTTCCGGCCAGTTTCGCGAAAATGCAGTAAATTCACTCACACAATCCCATCCCGAGCTAATTATCAGCAGTAATCTTGGCTGTGCATTGCAGTTACAGGCTGGTTTACGCGGCAAAAACAACAAAATCCCGGTTATTCACCCAATTTTACTGTTAGAACAACAACTTAGCGATTCATAAATTCCCTTTCTGGCACAGGTTTTGCTTTTTTTATCTAAACCCTCTGGGGTCAGATGATTAACTTAACTTAAGAAGAAGGATGGAATCATGAAAAAATTACATGTTTTACTGATTGCCGCAGCTTCTCTGCTACTGACACAGGTCACTTCGGCCGAAGGCTACTGGGGTATCAAGGCAGCATCGACGAATACCGGTGCATCGGGCAGTAGCAGTGCCATCAATGCGGGTGTTTACCTCGGTGCCGATTTTATGGAACTGGGATCCAGCCCGGTGGCGGCTGAACTGGATATAAGCACCAGGCTGCTTGACGGCAAAGTTGGTGGCAATAACTGGGGCGCCCAGACCATGGCACTGTATGCTGCCATGCGCTCCGGCTCTGACAGTTTTTTTAAACTCAAGCTGGGCTATCACAGCAGCACCACAACGGTGAACAGCGCAAATACCTCAACCAGCGGCCTGGCCTACGGCATCGGCTTCGGTTTTGACAGTTATGAAATCGAATATAGCCTGCTGACGGCATCTAACTCTGCCGATGCGCTAACAATGATCAGCGTGGGTTATACCTTTGAATAATTTTCAGATATGTTCTCCTTAGCTTATGCCCGGCTCTGCCGGGCTTTTTTTATGCGCGACTCTTGCAGCACACTGCTGTGATCTCTATCCTTATGGTTATGAACAAGCGACACTATACCCCTCTCGATAACCTGCTTCTGCAGGTAGATACCGGCCTGCGCACCCTGCTTGGCCGCCCCGTGATTACCGAACGCCCTAATCCGGCGGATGACATTGAAGAAGCAGATTTGAGCGAGGCAGAAAAAGACCTTGCCGGTCGCCTGATGCGCATTAACCATTCCGGCGAAGTGGCGGCCCAGGGCCTGTACCAGGGCCAGGCTTTAACCGCTAAGTTACCCGAAGTGCGGGACAAGATGCAGCGTGCGGCGCAGGAAGAAAATGATCACCTCGACTGGTGTGAAAAACGCCTTAAAGAACTGGGCACCCATACCAGTTATCTCAACCCGCTATGGTATTTTGGTTCCGTGGCGATTGGTGCAAGCGCCGGCCTTGCCGGTGACAAGTGGAGCCTGGGCTTCGTTGCCGAAACCGAACATCAGGTTGTGCGCCATCTTGACTCTCACCTGGCACAGATTTCGGAAAAGGATAAAAAGAGCCGCGCCATCCTTGAGCAGATGAAAGAAGATGAAGGCCATCATGCCACGGTAGCCCTGCAGGCTGGTGGTGCCGAGCTACCTGCGCCAATTAAAAAGTTTATGTCATTAACATCGAAGATAATGACAAAATCAGTTTACCGGGTTTAATCTTCTTTGTGTTTATTTCAGCATAAGTAATAAAACGCAAAGCTTTCGGAGACGCAAAGGACGCAAGTTTTTTCCCTCTCCCTCAGGGAGAGGGAAAAGCTATCTATTTACC
>JALUTJ010000386.1 GCA_027057985.1 Chromatiales bacterium | reverse complement strand
AGAAAGGCCAGCCTCCCCATAGTACTACCGGTGTTGCCATCACAAATTCAATCCACTGAATTGTATGCATAGTCAGCCCCTGTGGTAACCATTGTGGTGCAAGATCGGCGACCATGGCGAGGATAAACACAGGAAGGGAAAGCACCGTACTTACCCAGAAGCGTCGACTCATATCATTGAGTTCTTCGTTATCTTCTTCTACGGTAACAGTTCGTGGTTCCAGCGCCATACCACACTTGGGACAGCTACCCGGATGGTCCTGTACGATTTCCGGGTGCATTGGGCAAGTATATTCTGTTTTTGTTTCTGCAACAGGCACCCCCTTTGGCTCCAGTGCCATACCACACTTGGGACAGCTACCCGGGTGATCCTGCACAATCTCGGGATGCATCGGGCAGGTATATTCAAGATAGTCAATTTTACAGCTATCATCAGCACAGGCCGCACCGTGCTCATGCTCATTTTTTTGTTCCTGCTTGTGCAGGTATGTATCTGGCTCCTGTTGAAATTTATTCTTACAGTGGTCACTACAGAAATAGTAATCATTACCCTGGTAGTCAATATGATATTCGCTATCAGGACTCACATTCATACCACAGACGGGATCTTTTAATGCAGTAACATAATCTGCCGGGCTGGCAGTAAACTTATCCTCACAGGACTGGCTACAGAAATGGTAAGTTTTGTCCTGGTATTCAGCATGGTATTTTGAATCTGCTGTTACCTCCATACCACAGACCGGGTCTTTCTCCGTTGCAGCAGGTTTTGCATAGAGTTGAGGTGATTCCTGGAACTTGTCATGACAATTCTGCGAACAGAAATACCAGGTTTTTTCTTCGTATTCGACTTTTGCTGCCGCTTTCTCAGGGTCGACAGTCATACCGCAAACAGGATCTGTAACCATTTTCTTCTTCCTTTTAATTATGTTGTTACATGAAATTACATTTTTGTATTACCTTTAATTAACAGACATCTTCTTTGCACTTTTGTTTCGTTCGAATGTGATAAACACTGTCCACTGGAATTACCGCGACAATACCATCGCCATCACCACCCGTATATGCCGCATCCATAATGGTTTCAGCAATTTCTGTTGCCCGTTTTTCACCGGAAAAAATCTGTATCTGTATATGCTCTACCAGTCGGTCATGACGGTAGAAATTGGCGTATTCACCATAACCCTCGACGTGGGTAATACTCATACCCTGCACACATAGTTCTTTCAGGGCATCTTCAACTTCTTTCATTTTTTCTGGCCGGATAATGGCCACTATTTTTACGAAACTCATATTTCTACTCCTTGCGGATGTTTTACCAGTCTAGTCCAGCGTGGAAAACATTCCACCTCAAAGGGTGGAATGCCCCGTTCTTATTTAAGTTTTATTCAGACTTCTTTTCTTCCAGATAAGGAATACCGCCGGGATAACCAACAGGGTCAGAATGGTTGCGCTAACCATTCCTCCTACCATGGGTGCAGCAATGCGACGCATCACCTCAGAACCCGTACCACCACCAAGCATAATTGGCAACAGACCGGCAATAATGGCAGCTACCGTCATCATAATCGGCCGTACCCGGAGTACCGCGCCACTAATAACGGCCTGCTGTAAGTCCCTGAGCGTAAAGTCCCTACGCTCCTTTTCTGCAATGAAGTGCGCTTTTTCATAGGCCTGATTCAGGTAGACCAGCATGATTACCCCTATTTCAACCGCAACACCGGCAAGCGCGATAAAGCCAACACCAACCGCAACCGACATGTTGTAATCCAGCAGGTATAACAACCAGAAACCGCCCACCAGTGCCAGTGGCAGAGTACCCATGATTATCAGTACCTCAATGATATTACGGAAATTGAGATACAACAGCAGAATGATAATCACCAGCGTAAAAGGTACTACGATTGACAGGCGTTCCTTGGCCCGCACCATGTACTCATACTGCCCCGACCATGAAATTGAATAGCCCGGTGGCAGTTTAACCTGCTCTGCGACTACACGTTGCGCCTCTTCAACATAGGAACCAAGATCACGCCCGGCAATATCTACGAAAGTCCAGCCATTGGGCCTGGCATTCTCACTTTTAATCATCGCCGGCCCCATTTCGGTTCTGATATTTGCCACTTCGCTCAGTGCAATCCGGGTTCCACGTGCGGTGATAATCGGCAGGTTCTTGAGTTTTTCTACCGAGTCACGTACATCACGAGGATAGCGCACATTGATAGGATAACGTTCCAGTCCCTCGACACTCTGTGCTACAACCATACCGCCAACAGCAGTACGAACCACATCCTGCACATCAGAGATATTGAGGCCAAAACGTGATGCTGCGACACGATCGATATCAACAGTGACATAGCGGCCACCCGCAACACGTTCAGAAAATGCCGAGACAGTGCCGGGAACCTTCATTACAACTTCTTCAAGCTGTTTACCGATATCCTGCAGAACCTTGAGATCAGGTCCAGCTACCTTGATACCTACCGGGGTTTTAATACCGGTTGCCAGCATATCGATACGAGTCTTGATCGGCATTACCCAGGCATTGGTCAGGCCGGGGAACTTGATCAGGTTATTCAGTTCGGTACGAAGTTTTTCCCTGGTCATGCCTTCACGCCATTCACTCTTTGGTTTGAGCTGAATGGTGGTTTCAATCATGGTCAATGGTGCAGGATCCGTTGCGGTATCGGCACGACCGATTTTACCAAAGACTGATTTCACTTCCGGCACCGTCTTAATCAGCTTGTCCGTTTGCTGCAGTATTTCCTGTGCCTTACCGATGGAAATACCCGGGAAGGTGGTAGGCATATACATCAGGTCACCTTCATCGAGATCCGGCATAAACTCAGACCCAATATTACTCATTGGCCAGTAGCCGATGATGACCATTAACAGGGACAGACCTAGTATCTCCTTAGGTCGCGCCAGTACGAAGTTAATAACCGGACGATAAACCCGGATAAGGAATACATTGACCGGGTTTTCATGTTCAGGCTTGATATGGCCGCGGATAAAATACCCCATAAGCACCGGTACCAGTGTTATAGCGAGGCCGGCAGATGCCGCCATGGCAAAAGTCTTGGTAAAGGCCAGTGGCGCAAATAGTTTTCCCTCCTGTGCTTCAAGGGTAAAGACCGGCAGGAAACTCAGGGTAATAATCAACAGTGAGAAGAATAACGGTGGCCCTACCTCCATGGTTGCCTCACGCATGATTCGCCATCGATTTTCATCCGTTAGTGGCTCTTTCTCAATGTGCTTGTGCACATTCTCAATCATGACTATTGCCGCATCGACCATTGCACCAATCGCAATAGCAATACCACCCAGAGACATGATATTGGCATTCATACCCTGCTGGTGCATGATGATAAAGGCTACAAGGATACCAATTGGCAGACT
This sequence comes from Chromatiales bacterium, assembly GCA_027057985.1. GTDB lineage: Bacteria > Pseudomonadota > Gammaproteobacteria > UBA6429 > Thiohalophilaceae > JAGLTQ01. Next base: position 19,905 of record JALUTJ010000386.1, on the reverse strand, counting down.
GACAATCGCAACCAGTGCAGAACGCATATGAAAGAGAAACACCGCGCAGACAATTGCAACGACGATAAACTCTTCAATTAGCTTACCATTCAAAGTATCAACCGCACGTTTAATCAGACTGGAGCGATCATAGGTCTCAACAATTTCTACTCCCTTGGGTAAACCTGCTTTTAGTTCATTGAGTTTATCTTTAACTCGTTCAATCGTTTTCAGAGCATTTTCACCAAAACGCATAACCACGATGCCACCAACAACCTCACCTTCTCCATTAAGCTCGGCAATACCGCGTCGCATTTGTGGGCCAAGACGAATATCAGCAACATCCCTGAGTAATAATGGCGTACCTCGATCATTCACACCCACCGGGATGCGGCGTAAATCTTCGAGATCATCGATATAACCGGTTGCCCGTACCATGTATTCAGCTTCTGCCATTTCAATAACTGAGCCGCCCACTTCCTGGTTTGCATTACGGATAGCCATGCGCACCTTGTGTAACGGCAGACCATAAGCACGCAGACGTTCTGGATCGAGTACCACCTGGTACTGCTTCACCATACCACCCAGGGTAGCTACTTCGGATACACCCGGTACGGTCTGTAACTCGTACTTGAGGAACCAGTCCTGCAAACTACGCAACTGTGAAATATCAGTCTTTCCGGTACGATCAACCAGGGCATATTCATATACCCAGCCAACACCGGTCGCATCCGGGCCCAGTGAAGATCTAGCCTGTGCTGGTAAACCGCTGGTTACCTGGCTCAGGTATTCCAGCACACGGGAACGTGCCCAGTAAGGATCGGTTCCTTCTTCAAAAATGATATAGACATAGGAATCATTAAAGAAGGAATAACCCCTCACCGTTACTGCCCCCGGTACCGACAACATTGCTGTTGTCAGAGGATAAGTAACCTGATCCTCTACCACACGGGGTGCCTGCCCGGGATAGGTAGTTTTAATAATTACCTGTACGTCGGATAAATCAGGAATTGCATCCAGTGGTGTATTCTTAACCGAGAAAATACCCCAGGCAATCAGGATTACAGTCAAAAGTAAAACCAGGAAGCGATTCGACAATGACCAGTCAATAATTTTTGCAATCATGCCACTTACTCCTACATGCCTGAGTGTTTGCTGAATGATTTAATGACATAACCGTCATCGGTTTTCTCAAGTTCAAAACCAATCATGTCACCTTTCTTCAGAGAGCCGATATCGAGGCCATCTTTGACATTGAAGAACATGGTCATGGCCGGCCAGTCCAGTGCTTCGATTGGCTCATGTTCAAGCTTGATTTTATTTTCACTGCTATCAATTTCAACAACCGTTCCCATACCACTGGCGGTTGTTGCCTGCTCCTGTTTCGTATTTTCTTCCTTCGCAGGTTCAGGTGAAGTCATTCTTGCCATACTTGCCTTAAGACTGGCTTCTGAATCAATCAGGAACTGCCCTGAGGTAACAACAGTATCACCTTCATGTAAGCCTTTAATAATGGCAATCCAGTCACCCGATTCGATACCCGCAACCACGGCACGTGGTTCAAAACGACCATCACCGAGGGCAAGAATCACTCTTTCCTCGTTACCACTTCGAATCAACGCTTCTCGTGGAATCAGATTCATCTTTCTGCTTGCACCACCATAAATCGTCACATTGGCAAACATGTTGGGCTTAAGGGATTCATCCTTGTTTTCAAACTTGAGACGGACTTTAAGGGTACGTGTTTTCTGATCCAGGCTGGGATAGATATATTCCACCTTCCCTTCCCAGACACGTCCCGGCAGATAAGACAGGGTGACATCGGCGCTCTGGCCTTCTTTAACCCAGTCCACCTGTTTTTCAAAAACCTCGGCCAGTAACCACACTGAGGAAAGATCCGCCAGGCTCATCACCAGTTTCTGCGGCATGACAAACATACCTTCACGGATATTCAGTTTGGCAATAATGCCATTCTGTTTGGCATAAACCCGGACATACTGTCTAACCTTACGGGTACGGTTAAGCTGGTCGATCTGGTTTGGAGAAATGCCCAGCGCAATCAGGCGCTCACGTGAGGCAAGTGTCAGACCCTTGTTGCGTGAACGAAGTGCCTGTACATACTCTTCCTGTGCATTAACCAGTTCCGGAGCATAAACTTCAAAAAGCAACTGCCCTTTTTTAACTCTTTCTCCTTCTGATTTCACATAGAGTTTTTCAATCCAGCCCTTGGTACGCAGGTGAATATGTGAAATCTTGTTTTCGTCAAAATCAACATAACCTACGGTATCGATACGTCGCCAGAGGCGATCATTAACTACCTTTGCAGTGCGCACACCCATGTTATTTTCAACTGCCGGTGAAATTTTTACCGCACTGCCCTCATCACCTTCATCATATACCGGCACCAGGTCCATCCCCATCGGTGACTTACCCGGCTCGTCACGTCGGTATGTAGGATCCATCGGCGCAACCCAGTAGAGTATTTTTTTCTCTTTAGGTGCTTCTGCTGTTGATTCAGCCGGGGCAGCAGTACTGCCACTACTGCTTTCAGTATCATCACTACAGGCAGTTAAAAAGATTGCCAGGCTGGCAAATAACAAAATATTGATCTTCTTCATTTTATTTCTCCATAACAGCGGCAGATGCCTGGGCATTCTCACCAACAAGATAAATTAATCTGGCACGTGTTTTTGCATATTCAACCTGCAACCTTAGTGCTCTTAACTGAGTTTCCAGCTCGGTAATCTGGGCACGTATCAGTGCTTCGAACTCGCTACGACCACTCTGATAAGCGTAAAGGGCAGCTTCTGAATTCTCTCTTGCCTTGGGTACCAGTAATTTCTGGTATTGTTCAATTCGTTCAGCAAGTCTTTTTTCATTAGCAACATTCACTTCATACATTTTTAGTAATATACGTTTTCTTTCTTCACGCATATCAAATGCACTATTGAGTCTTTGCTTGCTTGCCGCAACCTGCCTGTCCTGGCGATCACCGGTAAACAGAGGCAGATCAAACTTCACCATAGCAGAAACAAAATCAGAGCGCGCAGTCCCATTGGGGTTATAACCCTCACGTTTGCCATAGGTTAGATCCAGCATCCAGGAAGGCTTATAGCTCTGTCGTGCCAGCGCAACATCTTTTTCAGAAGTCTCAACCTTTGCTTCTTCAAGTAACATCATCGGATGCTTTTGCAGCCACTCCCTGTTTTTCAGGTCAAGTGAAAACGCGGGCAGTGTACTGACTGGCTCAAGCTGGCTTAACTCTGTGCCGATATACTTGGCAAGTTTTGCCCGTGTCATTTCCACCATGCTGCGGATTTTAGTCTGCCGATCATCCAGCATCCCAAGTTCCAGTTCAGAACGGATAACATCCTGCTGTTTCTGACGACCAGCGGCATACTGCTGCCGGGTAACGACAACCAGTTTTTTAAAATAATAACGATTCCTTGCAACCACTTTCTCTGCATTGAACCAGTAATAATATTCCAGCCATGTCTGGCGAACATCACGGGTAATTTTTCTCTGTTGATTCTGTTTCATTGCCAGTGCAGCCGCTGACATACTGCTCGCTTTCTGCGATTTCAGTTCCAGTGTGTCACCTCGTGGGAACATCTGTTGCACCCCAAGTTGTAACTGGGTCATGGGTTCCTGGGTACGGGAGAATGTATCAACCGGGAGGTTCATCAAACCAAGTTTGATACTGGGATCAGGCAGGGTGTCTTCTGCCGTGGCCTGATCCTGGTAAGCTGTACTACGAGACTGGTATGCCGTGATCAATGCATCACGATCCAGTGCTGTCTGTACAGTCTGTTGCAGGGTTAATTTTTCAGCCGCGGTGACGGGCAGTGTAATAAAGGTTGCTGCGATAAAAACAATATGCGCAAACCTGGCAGGTAAAGCCATGTTGTAATCCTCAATAATTAAAAAAATCTAGTTATATCAAAGCACAGCACTGTTGCTATGCGGTGTACAAAGAAGTTTAATCTATTAAGAATATTTAGGGGGGCGCAACAGGTTGCCGGAATCAATACCGGAGCGGAGAGACTGCTTTGTGAAATAAACCTGTGTTCCCTGCTGAATAGCCAGGCCATTTAATAGAGTTGGAAAAGCAATAAAACTACCAGCATGTGAACAGTGGTTAAGACCATTACAGGTATAATTCTGTGTTTCACAACAGGGAGCCTTATCTGAATTTGTATTTTGATCCGCATGCTGGAACTGACAATCCTGCAGGGACATCATCTCATGCTGCATGCCATCAATATTTTTTACCGACGCAGTCACGAGCTGCAGTGGCATAATGATTAATGCCAACAGCAGGAACCAGACTGTTGTTTTACGGGTAAAAAATTTCATATGCAAAGCTTAGCCCTTTTGTCTGTCGCATGCAATGCCTGTATGACACATGAAAATCCCGCAGGTTCATTTTGCACCGTATTTTTTTACATCTAAAACATTACAAACGACAGGGAAATAAAAAGGGAGTTGGCCGATAAGCCGGGTTCTGTCGTGGACAGTCATTCATCTGGGTAATATGTCACCATATTCCTCAAGCGACCTACCCGGGAACCATGCGGGCCACACGTTGTTCCCCTATTTGGTCTTGCTCCGGGTGGGGTTTACCATGCCGCCGCGTGTTACCACCGGCGCGGTGCGCTCTTACCGCACCATTTCACCCTTACCGGTTTCTCTAAAGAGAAACTTAGGCGGTATCTTTTCTGCTGCACTTTCCGTAGGCTCACGCCCCCCAGGTGTTACCTGGCACCCTGCCCTGTGGAGCCCGGACTTTCCTCCCTATCCTATATATATAGAATAGCGCGACTGCCTGGCCAACTCCGACCGCGAGTATACTCGATTCTTCCGCTTACGAAGACTCTTTTGCGGCTTTTAACTGCAGACCGTGCTCATAGAGACTGTTTTTCTTCTTGCCGGTAATTTTTGCTGCCAGTGCCGCGGCCTGCTTTAATGGTAAATTTTCCTCTAAAATCAAAAGGATACGCTCAGATTCGGGGTCGATTGCTGCATTTTTGTCCTCATTATCGCCATGAATCAGCACCACGAACTCCCCTTTTTGCTGGTTGCTGTCCTGCTGCAGCCACTGCAACAGCTTGCCCAGCGTGTCACCATGGACGGTTTCAAAGGTTTTGGTCAGTTCCCGCGCAATGACCGCCTCTCGATCCGGGCCAAATACCACACTGGCATCCCGAATCATCTCCACGATGCGGTGGGGAGCCTCGTAAAATATCAGGGTGCGTGGTTCATGCCTGAGCTTTTGCAGCCGTTGCTGCCTGGCTGTCGCTTTTGCCGGTAAAAATCCTTCAAAAACAAAGCGATCCGTGGGCAGACCCGCCACCGACAGGGCGGCAATCAGTGCCGATACTCCTGGCACCGGGATTACCCGCAGGGATCGCTGCCGTGCCTGCTGCACCAGAAAGTAACCGGGATCACTGAGCAGGGGCGTACCGGCATCCGAAATCAGCGCCACATATTCACCCTGTTCGATGCGCTTTAGCAGGCTGGCGCAAACCTGGCGTTCATTGTGCTCATGCAGGGCAATCATCGGGCTGGATATCCCCAGTTTGTTCAATAATTGACCACTGCGGCGGCTATCCTCGACAGCTATCACATCAACCTGCCCTAACACCTCTTGAGCCCGCAGTGTAATATCGCCCATATTTCCTATCGGAGTTGCGACGATGTACAGGGAACCTTTATCAATTGACACGGTATAATCTCACGACTTGTTGTAAAATCAGCAAAAAAATCTGATGATTAAACGATAACACTCTTTCCACCAACAGACAGAATAACAATGACACATTATTTCAAGTTTATCACGCTCATTCTTCTTACCCTGCTGCTTGCCAGTTGTGCAACCCCACCCGGCGGCGTAAGTAAAGGCGAGGGCGAGACCGAAGCCGAGTACCTGTACAATAGCAGGCAATACGTGGAAGCCGCCGCCGCTTTCCGGGAGCAGGCCAGCAACGCAGCAGGTACCGAGCAGATTGTGCTTCTGAGCCGCGCCGCCATCGCCCATGTTCGTGCCGCTCAGTTACAGCAGGCCATCACGCTTCTCAATAGCCTGGAAATCAATGAACGCGATAAACGCCAGACCGATGCCTATCGCCTTGCCCAGGCACATATTGCCCTGGCCGAGCGTAATGCGGATGAAGTACTGAGCCTGCTGGAAGATCCCCTGGCCCCGGACAGTCCCGATATCTTCAAGGCCGAATACCATGAACTGCGTGGTACTGCTTACTCCATGCAGGGTGATCGTATTGCCGCAGCAGAAGAATACATGCTGCAGGGCAACTACCTGAAAAATGAAGCCGATATTCTTCAGAGCCAGAAAAATATCTGGCAATCCCTGTCCATGCTCAGCGAGCGTTCGTTACAACAACTGCAACCTGCTCGTGCCCCCGATATTCTCAGTGGCTGGATGGAACTGGTCCGGATTTCCAAGAAATACCAGCTCAACCCGGCGCTGTTACGTGCCGCAGTGGATAACTGGCGCCGCCGTTACAGTGACCACCCTGTTCTCGCTTCCATTCTCGATGGACTGCGAAATAGAAAACAGGAAGATGTCCGCCTGCCAGAAAGAATTGCATTGATCCTGCCTTTAAGTGGTCGTTTCGCCAATGCAGCAGAAGCCATTCGTGATGGCCTGCTGGCAGCCTATTACACCAATAAGAAAACCGGCAATATCTCGGTACGTATTTATGACAGCATGGGCACGGCGGAAGATGCCAGTGATGCTTATGAACAGGCCGTCAACGATGGTGCCCAGTTTATTATTGGACCGCTGGGTAAAAAAGCCATTCAAACTCTAGCCGAACAAAGCGAACTGCCTGTACCGACACTGGCACTTAACTATATTAACAGCGAAGATACATTACCCGCACAGCTCTACCAGTTTGGCCTTTCCCCGGAAGAAGAAGCCATACAGGTTGCCGAACGCACCTGGCTCGATGGACATGTCAATGCTGCGGTACTGACCCCCATCGGCCCATGGGGTGACCGGGTTTATCATGCCTTTAAGCAACGCTGGGAAGAAATCGGTGGCAAGGTTGTCGAGCAACAGGCCTATAATGCCAGTAAGAATGACTACTCGGCACCAATTCAACGCCTCTTGAATATCGATGACAGTAAGCGCCGTTATCGTCGTCTGCGCTATATTCTCAAGGAACGTATCAAATTTACCAGCTACCGTCGCCAGGATATCGACTTTATCTTTATTGCTGGCTATCCACGCCAGGCACGGCAGATACGACCACAGTTAAAATTTTTCCATGCCAGCAATGTCCCGGTCTATGCCACCTCGCATATCTATACCGGCAACCTTAATCCGGAACGGGATCGTGACATGGATGGCATTCGTTTTGGTGACATGCCATGGGTGCTTTCAGAAACCACATCCCTGCGTGGCCTGCGTAACCAGATCGAAAACCAGATTTCACGCGCCGGTATCAAGCACCAGCGTTTATACGCCATGGGTGTAGATGCCTTTAATATTATTGCAGCACTCAACACACTCAAGGCCTACCCGTATGAACGATACCAGGGAGAAACCGGCAGCCTCAGTCTGGATGAGAAGCAACGTATCCACCGGCAACTGACCTGGGTTTATTTCCGTAGTGGCCGCCCGGTACTGCTGGAGCAGGCAAACCAGTAATGGTGACGAGCCGACAACAGGGAGAATATACCGAGCAACTGGCCTGTGACTATTTACAGCAACAGGGTCTCAGGCTGGTTGAAAAAAATTTCAACTGTAAATGTGGTGAAATTGATCTCATAATGCAACATAATGACAGCCTGGTCTTTGTTGAAGTCCGCTATCGACGCAACAATGATTACGGCAGCGCCGCTGAATCCGTTACCCGGAACAAGCAGCAGAAATTATTGAACAGTGCTGCATTCTACCTGCAAAAGAACCCGGCCTATAATAACCGTCCGGCACGGTTTGATATTGTGTCCATTACCGGGCCATTACAGCAGGCGAATATAGATATTAACTGGATTGAAAATGCCTTCACGGCATAAGGACTGATAAATGAGCGTGGATCAGACGATAGAAAATATTCAATCGATTTTCAGTAACAGTATCGAAGCAAAACAAAAAGCTCAACCTGTTATTGCAGAACCGATCGCACGAGCAGTGGATAAAATGAGCGAGGCGCTGAAAAACGGTAACAAGATCCTTAGCTGTGGCAATGGTGGCTCCGCCGCCGATGCCCAGCACTTTGCCGCAGAACTGGTCTGTCGCTTTGAACGTGAAAGACCTGGTCTTGCCGCCATTGCGCTTACTGTCGATACCTCGGCACTAACTGCAATTTCCAATGACTATCATTATGATGAAATCTTTGCCCGCCAGATCGATGCGCTGGGTAAGGAAGGTGATGTCCTGCTGGCAATTTCAACCAGTGGTTTTTCACCCAATGTCGTACGTGCCGTGGAACAGGCTCACCAGCATGGTATGACAGTGGTGGCACTGACCGGACGTGATGGTGGACAGCTCGCCCGCCAGCTAAACGAGAAAGATGTTGAAATCCGTGTACCGAATGACTCAACTGCACGTATCCAGGAAATTCATCTACTCAGCATTCACTGTCTGTGTGATCAGATAGACGCCCGGCTCTTTCCACAACAGGATTGATCACTCCGTGGTGGCACTTTCAAAACCAGGAGCGGAGTTTTTTACCGCACTGCAACAAATTTTTAAGCCCGAACAGGTTTTAAAACAGCCTGCTGATCTTTACAGTTATGCCTACGATAACAGCCGCCGCCAGTCACTGCCGGATGCAGTTGTCTTGCCAGAAACCCATCAGCAGGTTGAGCAGCTTGTTCAACTCTGTAAACAGTTCAGGGTAGCCTTAACTGCCCGCGGTCGTGGTACCGGCACCACGGGGGCAACAGTCCCCTTACAGGCAGGTGTCGTGCTCTCGACCGAGCGCATGAATAAAATTATTAAAATTGATCCGGCAAACCGTTACATGGTGGTACAACCCGGCGTTACCAACCAGCAGGTTCAGGATGCAGCCAGGGAACATGACTTCTTCTGGCCACCGGATCCCACCAGCAGTGCCTACTGCTCGGTAGGTGGAAACCTGGCCTATAACTCAGCCGGCCCACGTGCCGTAAAGTATGGTACCCCGCGGGAAAATGTTTTTGGTTTAAAAGCCGTTACGGGTAATGGTGATAGTATTCGCACCGGTGTTTATACCTCGAAGGGCGTGGTGGGCTATGATCTCACCCGCCTCATTATCGGCTCCGAAGGTACACTGGCCATTATTACCGAGGCCACGCTAAAACTGACCCCACTGGCCCAGGCTAAACGCACCATGCAGTTAATCTATACCTCTATCGAAGCTGCAAGTAAGGCAGTGTCAGCGATTATGGCGCAGGACACGATTCCCTGTGCACTGGAATTTATCGATGGTGCGGCAATCGATATGATTCGGGATTATTCAGAGATTCGCTTTGCAGACAATGCCAGAGCCCTGTTAATGGTTGAAGTGGATGGTGCTGAAAACACCCTGCAGCAGGCCGTTGAAAACATTCATACTGCAGCAGATAATGAGGGGCTGCTTGATTTTAAAGTCGCACATACTCAGACCGAAGTGAATGCCTTATGGGCAACCCGCAAGGCACTCTCCCCTGCCCTGCGCACCATTGCGCCCAAAAAGATCAACGAGGATGTGGTGGTGCCTGTATCCCATATTCCAGAACTCATTAATGGACTGCAACAACTCTCAAAACAATATGGCATTCCCATTGTAAATTTTGGTCATGCCGGTAATGGCAATATTCACGTTAACCTGCTGTTCGATCCTGAAAATCCAGAGCAGAATCAACAGGCACACAAGTGCCTCGATGCCGTCTTTGATCTTGTACTCGAACTCGATGGTACCCTCTCGGGTGAACATGGTGTCGGTATCGAAAAACGTGATTTTGTACAACGTGAAATCGAGCCTAACACCCTGGCATTGATGCGTAATATCAAACAGCAATTTGATCCCGCTGGTATTTTAAACCCGGACAAGATGTTTCCTGTAGATGAAAGTGACTGACAGCATAGATAACCTGGAATTTGATTATCAGCATATCTGGCACCCTTACAGTGCCATGCATAGCGACTTGCCAATGTATGAAGTTGTCTCAGCCCGGGGCAGCCGCCTGAAACTGGCCAGTGGAGAAGAACTGATCGATGGCATGTCTTCATGGTGGTGCATGATCCATGGCTATAACCACCCTGAACTGAACCAGGCGATTACAGATCAGCTTACGAAAATGGCACATGTCATGTTTGGTGGCCTGACTCATCCTGCTGCGATTGCGCTTGCACGTAAACTTGTTGAGATCACACCTGCCGGCCTTGAGCACGTCTTCTTTGCAGACTCCGGCTCGGTTGCAGTAGAAGTCGCAATGAAAATGGCAATCCAGTACTGGTATGCCAAAGATAAGTCTCGAAAACAGCATTTTATTGCCCTGCGCCATGGTTATCACGGTGATACCTTTGCCGCGATGTCGGTATCTGATCCAGAAACCGGTATGCATGGTCTCTATGCACACTCTTTGGCTAAACAGTTTTTCGTTCCTCGACCTGAAGCACGATTTGCTGACACTAATATCGCTAATGATATTCTTGCCCTGGAACAGTTATTGAAGGAAAAGCAAGACGAAGTAGCCGCCGTCATACTCGAACCCATTGTTCAGGGTGCTGGCGGTATGTGGTTCTACTCTGCCGATTACCTGGCACAGGCAAGGAAGCTCTGCCGCAAATATGATGTGCTTTTAATCGCAGATGAAATCGCTACCGGTTTTGGTCGCAGCGGCAAACTATTTGCCTGTGAACATGCTGCGATAACCCCGGATATAATGTGCATTGGCAAGGCGCTTACCGGGGGATATATGACCCTGGCAGCAACACTTTGTACCCGGGAAGTTGCCGCTGTAATTGATAAAGGCAAGCCCGGTGTATTTATGCATGGCCCAACATTTATGGCGAATCCTCTGGCCTGTGCCGTGGCACTGGAAAGTATCCGGCTTTTACTCGCTCATAACTGGCAGGCGAACATACAGCGAATCGAGAATCAGATACAGCATGGCCTGCAGCCCTGTCGTTCACAGCCACATGTAGCAGACGTAAGAGTACTTGGTGCAATTGGCGTGGTTGAACTAAAACAGCCGGTCGATATGAAAGCAATCACTCGGGAATTCGTAAAACGAGGGGTATGGGTACGCCCGTTTGGAAAACTGGTATACCTGATGCCGCCCTATATTATATCTGATGAAGAACTTGCGACCTTGCTAGACAGTGTTGTTGAAGTTGTGCGCCAGGCTAAAAACTAAATTTTATTTAACAACCTTAAGTTGAGGCCGGCCAGATTTTTTTTCAGCGGCAGGTGAACCATTCGTAGGTGATTTTGGTGGTGGATTATTATCCTGCTCATCGAACATCATCCCTTGCCCGTTTTCACGCGCATAAATCGCCAGTACCGAAGATACCGGCACACTCACTTCCATGGCTTTACCTGCAAAGCGGGCATTAAACATGATGAAATCATTACCGAGTTGCAAATCAGACACTGCGGCAGGATTGATATTGAGAACAATCTTTCCGTCTTCCACATAATCACGTGGAATCATGGCATACTCGTTTTCTGCATTAACCAGCAAATACGGTGTCATATTATTATCAATAATCCAGTCGTACATTGCCCGCACAAGATAAGGCTGACTGGAGGACATGGTTAATGAAGGGTTATCGTTATCCAATGATGAGTTCTCTTTGAAATAACGTTCACGGGGGTGAATGAACGTCAGACAGTTTAAATACTGAGCATTTCCTTTTCGGCTTCAGTCAGGCTTTCCTTGAATGCTTCACGATCAAAAACATTCGCGGCATAGGTGATAAGAGCACTGGCAGAAGCTGGCAATTCAACACCATAATGTTGCAAGCGCCATAATAATGGTGCAATCGCACAATCCATTACCGTAAATTCATCACTCATAAAGAATTTTTTCTGTTCAAATACAGGGGCAACCGTCATCAGGCTGTCACGTAATTCCTTGCGCGCAGTTTCAACATCTTCTTCACTGGCAATTTTTTCAGCCAGACTATACCAGTCACGCTCAATGCGCTTGAGCATTAAACGATTGCGTGCACGGGATACAGGATCAACTGGCATCAGTGGTGGATGAGGAAAACGTTCATCCAGGTATTCCATAATTACCTGGTGTCCATAAAGCACCAGGTCCCGGTCAACCAGGGTGGGCACTTCGTTATAAGGATTAAGGTCCTTCAGATCTTCAGGGGTATCGTCCATATCAACATTAACAAATTCATAGTTAATACCTTTTTCCGCCAGTACTATGCGAACCATATGGCAGTAAGGATCGGTATCACTTGAATAAAGAGTCATTGCTAAGCGTTTGTTAGCCATTTGTGCCATGCTGTTACCTCAGGATTATTTCTTTTCAAAATGCAGACGGGGGGACTAGTCCCCCCAACTTTATTGCATATCAAACAGCCCGTTACCGGGCTGTTATTTTTATTTTAGTGAACGTCTTTCCAGAACTCTTTCTTCATTGCATAGCTAACAACAAAGAGCAAACCCAGGAATAACAGTACATAAACACCAAGTTCATAACGAATCAGCTTGGCAGGTTCACCCATGTAAACCAGGAAACCAGTCAGGTCACGCATTGCACTGTCATATTCAACTGGTGTCATCTTGCCTTTTGTCACCATTTCAAATTCTGGTGCCGCACCATGCTCATGTACTTCTTCTGCATTAACGAGCTTCTTCATGCCTTCGAGTTCCCACAGAACGTGAGGCATACCGACATCCTTGAAAGTGGTGTTATTAACACCAAAAGGACGTGACTCATCAATATAGAAAGTGCGCAGATAGGTATATAACCAGTCTGCACCACGGGCACGCGCAACTACTGACAGGTCAGGTACCTTGGTACCAAACATGTTCTTGGCATCGTCAGCTTTCAGTGCCACTGTCATCGGCTCACCGACTTTTTCGGCAGCAAACATCAGGTTGCTTTTTACCTGTGCCACTGTCAGACCGAGGTCTTCACCCATGCGGTTATAACGCTGGTATGCCGCTGAGTGACAGCTGAGGCAGTAGTTTACAAAGATACGGGCACCGCGTTGCAGTGATTCCTTGTTATGCAGATCATAATCTGCCTTATCCAGGTGAGCACCACCCGAAGCCAGAGCCAGGGCTGGTAACACCATCATGATTGCGAGTAATATTTTTTTCATTATCCTGTCACCCTCTCTGGTACTGCTTTCTCTTTATTAAGATTGGTATATAACGGAGCAAGCAACATTACAGCAAGATAGATTGCCGGAATCAGTGCACCAATCATTACGAGTTGTTGAGTATCATTCGTTACACGAACAAGGTCGTTCAGTGAGAACAGAGCGATCCAGCCAATTAACGACATGTAACTGAAGCCAGCTTCACGTGGTTTACTGTGGAACCACAGCACGTAGAAGAATACGAAGTAAACTTCTGAGAAGCGCAGGCCTAGCTCAGCCAGTACCGGCTCAGGTGGCTTAACACCAAGGTAGCCAAGGAAGATAAATACCGCTGCGAAGAACATCAGGTTAATCTTGTGCAGCAGGCTACGATAACGAATTGATTTAATCGGGTTACGATCAATCCATGGCAGGAAGAACAGGATAACAACACCACCACCCATGGCGATAACACCGAGGAATGGATCAGGCACCGCACGTAACATGGTGTAGAACGGTGTGAAGTACCAAACCGGTGCAATATGTTCAGGTGTCTTCAGAGGATCAGCCGGAATAAAGTTGGCATGCTCAAGGAAGTAGCCACCCATTTCCGGACCAAAGAACATCACCGCGGCATAAACCATAAGGAAAACAACAACACCGACGATATCTTTAACCGTGTAGTAAGGGTGGAACGGGATACCGTCCAGAGGAATACCATTGGCATCCTTGTTCTTCTTGATTTCAACGCCATCAGGGTTGTTAGAACCAACTTCATGCAGTGCAATAACGTGGGCAACAACCAGACCTAACAGTACCAGCGGCACAGCGATAACGTGGAAAGCAAAGAAACGGTTCAGTGTGGCATCGGAGATAACATAGTCACCACGAATCCAGACTGACAGGTCTTCGCCAATAAATGGAATTGCACCAAACAGGTTAACGATTACCTGTGCACCCCAGTATGACATCTGCCCCCATGGCAGCAGGTAACCCATAAAGGCTTCTGCCATCAGCGCGAGGTAGATCAGCATACCGAAAATCCAGATCAGTTCACGTGGTTGCTTGAATGAACCATACATCAGGCCACGGAACATATGCAGGTAAACCACGATAAAGAATGCCGATGCACCGGTAGAATGCATATAGCGGATAACCCAGCCCCAGTTAACATCACGCATGATGTATTCAACAGAAGCAAAGGCAAGGCCGGCATCCGGCTTGTAGTTCATGGTCAGGAAGATACCGGTCACAATCTGGATAACCAGCACCAGTAAGGCTAATGAACCAAAGAAGTACCAGAAATTGAAGTTCTTCGGTGCATAGTACTTGGAAAGATGTTCTTCCCACATTTTCGTTGCAGGGAAACGGGCATCAACCCAACCCAGTAAAGATTTTAACATTTCCATTAGGCTGCTCCCTCGTCAACACCAATAAGTACGCGAGTATCAGACAGATACATATGAGGTGGAATTACCAGGTTCTTTGGTGCAGGCACGTTCTTGAATACACGACCGGCGAGGTCAAAACGTGAACCGTGACAAGGACAGAAGTAACCACCACGCCATTTTTCACCCAGATCCGCCGGGGCAATTTCCGGGCGATAGGTTGGAGAACAACCCAGGTGAGTACAGATACCAACAACCACCAGAATTTCTGGCTTAATTGAACGTGTTGGATTTTTTGTATAAGACGGCTGCTGTGTTTCGATGTTCGAAGCCGGATCACGCAACATATCGTTCAGTGTTGGTAGATCTTTGAGGTTTTGTTCCGTTCGGTAAAGCACCCATACCGGCTTACCACGCCATTCAACACGCATCATCTGTCCAGGTTGCAGCTTGCTGAAATCTGCTTCAACCGGTGCACCTGCCGCACGGGCGCGAGCACTTGGATTCATCGATGCAACAAAAGGTACCGCGGCACCTACAGCTCCTACTGCCGCAACCGCCGAGGTAGCAGCAATGGTAAGGAACCGGCGTTTGCTATTATCAACGCCATCAGTCATTTGAAATCTCCCAAAATCGTTTTGAACCAACCCAGTTTCTGCTGGTCCCAATTGTTGAGCGCTATTAACGCAGAAGCACTCCGAAAATCGACAACTTGCCCTCGGAGCACCCAAATTTTTTGGCGTGCGTAGTTTGGCCGATTATGACGATTTGGTCAAGGAAACTCTAATAAAGAAAACGCTTATATACGCAAATAAGTCCTACTGTTTCAATAGGTTATACCGGGTTTGGCACATCGATAAACTGGTGTTCGAGCTCAAACTGTGCGGCAAGATGTTCTCCCAGCGCTTTGACCCCAAATCGCTCGGTGGCATGATGACCGGCTGCAAAATACTGTAGCCCGGTTTCCCGCGCGATATGCACGGTCTGTTCTGAAATCTCACCACTTAAATAGGCATCTACCCCCAGTTCGGCTGCCTCGCTGATATAACCCTGTGCTGCCCCGCTACACCAGGCAAGTGTATGAATTTGCTGATCCTTTTCACCGATATGCAGAACCTGGCGTGACAGTGCGCTGGAAATCCGCTCGGCAAACTCATGTGCTGATAACGGGGTTTGCAGGGTGCCATGCATGCCAACGCCATCGCCTCCGTCCGGGAATGTGCCGGCAATATCCAGCGCCAGGACTTCTGCCAGGCCGGCATTATTGCCATACAGCGGATGGGCATCCAGCGGCAGGTGGTAGGCCACCAGGCTGATACCCGCCTCGATCAGTCGGCGAATACGCTGGTACTTGATGCCCACCAGGCGCGGATCCTCCCCCTTCCAGAAGTAACCATGGTGCACCAGTAAGACATCGGCATTTTCTGCCACTGCAGCATCCACCAGTGCCTGGCAGGCCGTTACCCCGCTGATCAGCTTTTTGACCTCGGGTTTACCTTCAATTTGCAATCCATTTGGACAATAATCGGCAAAGCGCTCGATCTCCAGCATATTATTGGTGTAATTGAGTAAATCTTTTAACAGAACCATGCTTTTAACCCCTGTGTCAGGTTAAGATTAAACCTTTATATTATTTTAGTGTAACGGAAATTCAGATGCGTATTACCAAGGTTATTACATTTATTATCCAGTTTGCCACTATCGGCCTTGCCGCCGCCTTCCTCTATCTGTATTTCCAGTCAACTCAGGGCCCCGATTCCGACTCAGCAACCACCGAAGTGGTTAAATTGATCGAGTCGTCGCGTAGCGAGGCAAAACCGGTTCACTCCTATGTACCCGCGGTGAAACAGGCTGCCCCTGCGGTGGTCAATATCCAGAGTACCAAGGTCATCACCGAACGTCCGCCTGCACTTTACAATGATCCTCTGTTTCGCCATTTCTTTGGTGACAGTGTGGGTGAACCGCGCAAGCGCATGGAATCATCACTGGGTTCCGGTGTTATTATCAGCCCGCAGGGTTATATCCTGACCAATCACCATGTAATCAAGTCGGCCGATGCGATCCGGGTGTTTCTCAAGGATGGCCGTGAAGCCAATGCCACGGTCGTCGGCACCGACCCGGAAAGTGATATCGCGGTACTACATATCGAACTCAAAGACCTGCCTGCCATCACCCTGAGTAAGAGCGGGGTACAGGTTGGCGACGTGGTGCTGGCCATTGGTAACCCGTTTGGCGTGGGGCAGACCGTCACCTCGGGTATTGTCAGTGCCACCGGTCGTAATATGCTGGGTATTAATACTTTTGAAAACTTTATCCAGACCGATGCTGCCATCAATCCGGGAAATTCCGGTGGTGCCCTTATCAATGCCTACGGTGAGCTGGTCGGCATCAATACTGCGATCTATTCCAGTAGCGGCGGTTCACAGGGGATTGGTTTTGCCATTCCACTGAGCCTGGCACGTAATGTTATGACCCAGATTATTGAATATGGCTATGTCAAACGTGGCTGGCTCGGTGTTGCCATACAGGATCTGACACCGCAACTTGCCGCCTCCTTTGGACTCGATGGTAACTATGGTGTCATTATCAGTGGTGTTGCCGAAGGCGGCCCGGCCGATAAGGCCGGCCTGAAACCGGGCTATGTCATTACTCATATCAATGATAACAAGGTCAAAAATACACATGACCTGCTCAACCGTGTCAGCCAGGTGCTACCGGGTAACAAGGTGGAGATAAAAGCGATAAGTGAAAACGGGGTTATTGAAACCACTGCCGTGGTACAGCAGCGGCCACGTATCGAAAAAGAATAAATCTGAAAAAGTATTTAAAATTAAGAGTTCCAAATACCAATACAGTTAATGGTTACAAATACTTCAGTGATTATGTGCCAGGAGGCAATCCAGCTATTGCCGATCAAGACACGCCGTAAATACATCCCTGTAGGCTCGGGGGCCACCTTGACCGCCAGGGATGGCGGAAATGCAATAGGATTGTCTGGAACAATCCTTGCCCCTGCGGCCCACGGTCTTGATCGACAACAGCTTTCTACCTCCTATAAGCTTCTTTTAGCCTGAAGTGTAACGGGTAATTTGAGCTACTTAACTTTAACAGTTGTAAAGAAATAAAAAATAAACCCTGCAATTGATTATAATATTTTTCTAAATGCCTGTATAAAGGCCTGGTTTTCTTCTTCGCTACCGACGGTAATCCGTAGGCAGTCCTGTAACAGCCCCCCGGCCGGGTTCAGGTTTTTCACCAGGATGCCCTGCTGCTTTAGTTCATCAAACAGCCGGTCGGCCTCCCCTTCGGGCACACGGATTAAAATAAAGTTTGCCTGGCTGGGGTAAGCGGTAATCGTTTCAATCGCGGATAACTCATTAAACAGTTTTTCCCGATCGGCACATATCTGCCGGGTCTGCTGTTCCAGCACATGAATATTTTTCAGTGCAAATTCGGCACTGGCCTGGGTGAGAATATTGATATTATAGGGCAGACGAACCTTGTCGAATTCCTGCAGCCAGTCGCGACTACCTGCCAGCAGGCCAAGACGTAAACCCGCCAGCCCCATTTTTGATACGGTGCGCATTACCAGCAGATTATCGTATTGCTGCAACATTGGCATAAAACTTTTATCGGCAAAGGCATGGTAGGCTTCATCTACCACCACGACACCCGGTGCTACTTCGATAATATTGCGTATCACCTGTTCGTCGAACAGGTTACCGGTCGGGTTATTGGGATAGGCGATAAAAATTAGTGCAGGTTGTTTATCGCGGATATCGGCAAGCAACTGTTCCTCATCGATAGAGAAATCCGCCTTTAATGGCACTGCATGGTATGGCATATTCATAAAGGTAGCAATCATGCGGTACATAACAAAGCCGGGCTCAACCGACATCACCACGCGATCGCTACCGGCCATCGCCATCATAATCATCTGGATCAGTTCATCCGAACCATTGCCCAGCAATACATCGGCCTGCTCCGGCACCTGCATCGCTCGTCGCAGGTGTTGCTTGAGTTGAACCGCACCCGGATCCGGATAGCGATTAATTTCAACTTCACGAATAAGCTGCAACCAGTCATCGATCAATTCTTCAGGCCAGCGATAGGGATTCTCCATCGCATCGAGTTTAATACTGTCACCGGGATCAGGAACATGGTAGGCAGAAAGAGCCTGAATTTCCGGACGGATCCATTTTTTTACATCACTCATAATGATTTGCCTGAAAGATAAAAAGTCGCTAAAGGACTGATTATACCTGAATCGGGCTAATTCACTAACTCCACCCGCATTTTACGGCTGCTGCCCCGGCCCAGGTCATCGATAACACGAACGACATATTCCCCCGGGGCCGGGTGCCAGAAGAACGTTTCGCCCTGCTTTGCCCGACCGATGTATTCTTCATTCAGAAACCAGTAAATATATTTAACATCGGCATCAGTGGTGGCGCTAAAGGGAATTTTTTCCTGCTTTTTATTGTGACGTAACTGGTAATTCAACATGGTACGAGGCGAGGTAATTTGCGGTGCCTTACCATAATGACTCGCCTGCGCAATTCTGCAGGCAGGATGATAAGGTGGCGGTGTAACCCGGGGAATACCTGCCTTGCGAAACAGTTTCAATAAATCAGAGCTCCAGAACTCGTACACTTTTAACTGTGTTGCCTGCTGCCGCGCGGGACAACTACGTAAACCGGTTTTTTTCTCCACGAACACCGGGCGATGAATCTGGCATTTTTTTATCGGTGAGACACCGGGAATAAACCAGCTACGATAGGTATGCGGACAATAACGTGTTGGCAGCTGTCCCGAGACAGTACAGACCGCAACCGCCTGTACTTTTTCAGGCGGGATTCTTGTGTCTTTGAGCAAACTTTTATCCTCTGCCATCATGGCATCGATAATCAGAAACAGTAAAGGTGCCGCCGCCTTGCGACCGACAAAAGCTGGATTTCCATGGCCATCGAAGTTACCGACCCAGACCACGAGAATATAATGTGAAAATACAGCTACTGACCAGGCATCACGGTATGAATGTGAGGTACCGGTTTTCCATGATACCGGCAATGATGTTTTCAACCATTCTGTTTTATATGCCCGCGCCGGTGGCGGATTTTTTTCCAGCATATTCAGTACCATAAAGGCAGCGGCTTCACTCAGAAGTGGTTTGGCATCTGAAAGCGTATCCATTTTTAACCAGCGTAATGGCTGGTATTTTCCCTTATTGGCAAGAATCGCATAGAGACTGGCCATTTCATCCATTCTGATTTCTGCGCC
>JALUTJ010000385.1 GCA_027057985.1 Chromatiales bacterium | reverse complement strand
AATCATATTCAATATGTTGATATCTTATTGAAATTCAAGGGGATCTCTTGCTTGTTCCAGACCATCTATTGCTGCTATGCCCATGGCCAATATTGCTTCCTCTGTACTTCCTCCTATATGTGGAGTTACAAGTACATTGTCCATACTGATAAGTTCTCTATCTACTGGTGGTTCAACATTAAACACATCAAGAGCAACGCCACCAAGACACCCTGCTTTAAGCTGTTGCTTTAGCGCATCTTCATCGATCAAGCCACCTCTAGCCAGATTGATTAAAACAGCATCTTTGCGCATCAGTTTAAGCTCTTTTAGGCCTAAAATATTCATAGTCGATTTATCTAATGGTAAATGCAATGTTACCACATCCGATTTACGCAAAAGCTCATCGAGTGTTGTAGGCATAACATTGTTATCAGCATAAAAATCAGGATACGACCTGATATCATGCGCCAGGATTTTACATCCGAATGGCTTCAATAGTTTAACGACATCCTTCCCTATATGACCACAACCTACAATACCAACTGTACATCCAGTAAGCTGTCGTCCTTTTACCTGGTACCATTCACCATCTCTTACTTCCATATTTGCAAAAACAGTTCGATGTAAGAGACAAATTGAAAATGATAAAACAAGCTCAGAAACAGAACGTTTATTTACTCCTCCTTGCCATCCCAGCAGCACATTATATTTTTTCATAGCTTGAAGATCGATCATATCAAGGCCTACACCATATTTACCTATAACCTTAAGATCCGGTAATCGTGACAACACATAATCATCAATAACTTCAAGCGCTGTTATCGCTTTATCATAACCTTGAAGATATTCAATGAGAGCATCTCCTTTTAATACCAAACCATCATCATTGAACTTTATGTCGTCATATCTGTCAGCTAATATTTTTCTTAGCTGGGGGTGCTTTGAAAAAGATCGTGAAGTAACTGCGATTTTTGTCATATTAAGCATATACTCTTTCAAAGTAATCATTGAGTACTGACTTAAACTCAGCATTATTATCCTGGAGTACGATTTTTATTTTACCCTCTTTATCAGGCAATATTAGACGCAAGTGAGATGCTGTATTTTTCTTATCTTTTGTCAACGCATTTAGCATCTTATCAATATCAATTTTAATAGACACAAAATCCCGATAATTCTTATTCATAACACTATGCATTCTTTCATAATGACTCATTTCTGATATTCCAAGCCGGAAAGCAATATAATTCGCGACATCCATCCCGATTGTTACTGCAACCCCATGCGGGATCGCAAAGTTGGTTGCAGATTCTATTGCATGACCAAAGCTATGCCCATAATTCATAACATTCCTTGGCCCCTGATCGAACTCATCAATTTCGATAAGCTTTTTTTTCATCAAGAGTGATTCATAGATAAATTTTTCCATGATATCTTTATCTTTAATAATCTCATCATAGCTCTTTGATATCCTGTCAAAACTCTCTGGTGAATTAATTGCATGCACTTTAATCATCTCACCTATACCTGAATGAATATCCCTGGATTCAAGAGTAGAAAGGAACTGTACATCAATAATTACTTTATCTGGTGGTGTAAATGTCCCTAAAATATTCTTGATTTCACCACTATTAATTGATGACTTAGACCCGATACATGAATCGGCCTGAGCAAGCAGAGTTGTTGGGTAAAAATACCAGGGCAAACCACGCATCAATGTTGATGCAAGAAAACAGGTTATGTCCTGTGTAATACCACCACCAACAGCAATAAGAGCCTGTCCTCGTCGGATTTGGTGAACATTAACAAGTTCATTTATATAATCTGGCAGTTTGTTGAGTGATTTATTTTCTTCTTTTGCATCAATTAAAAGTACCCTGCAGTTTTTCAGTAGATCATCTAACTCATTATTGTATATATTAGAAATGTTTGTATCAATTAAATATACAGCATCGGGATCAGGATTATTATTAAGATTTACGATTGCATTTTGATCAAATACAGCACTATAAATACCCCGGTGTGATTTAATCCTGATTTCCTCAGACACGTGAAAATCCTCCGTCAATCATAATATTCTGCCCAGTGAGATATGTATTTTCCTCGCTAACTAACCAGCTTACTGCAGATGCAATTTCATCAGGAGTACCGAGTCGTTTAGATGGCACCCTTTCCCTTAGCTGTTCGATTCCTTCTTCACCCAGTACTTTCCTTGTTAATTCTGTATCGATGAATCCTGGTCCTATACAATTTGCAAGTATGCCAAATTCAGATAATTCAGCCGCTAGTGCTGCAGTCATACCATCAATCCCGAACTTCGATGTTGAATACGGCGCCCGGTATTCTTTTGTAATATGACCAAAGATAGATGACAAATTGACAATACGCCCCCAACCAGAATTTATCATGTGCGGTATAACTGCCTGGCAAAGCATAAATGGCGCTCTTAGATTTACTTTTAATATATTATCAAAATCACTAATATTGATTTCAGCGAATTTTCCAATCTTATTAATACCTGCATTATTCACCAGTACATCAAAACCTTCTTTCTTGACGACCATCATAAAATCTTCTGTTGATAAGTCGTCAAGAAAATCCACTTGAAAATAGTGAGAACCGTCAGGACCTTTGCCATCCTTACTCGTTCCGGTAATATAGACGTTGTATTTTTCTTTCAGCAAACGTTCAGCAATCGCGTACCCTATTCCACGTGTACCACCTGTAACAAGCACTTTTTTCATTTTAAATTTATCCAGTTCTATTAACTATTCTAATGTCATTAAATAGCTTGTTATCAGATGATCCAGCAACATATGGAGATCTTCAGCATGACCATATTCTCCAATCGCAGTAGGTATATGAACTGAATAATCAGAAATTTCTTTTATCTTTCCTCCATCAAACGCAGTTATTCCAACTGTTGCCACATTATTACTTCTTGCATATTCCACTGCCTTCACGAGATTTACAGAGTTCCCAGAAGCTGATATACAGATAAGCACGTCATTTTGTTTTATTACACCATTAATTTGACGCAAGAAGACATCTTCAT
>JALUTJ010000384.1 GCA_027057985.1 Chromatiales bacterium | reverse complement strand
GGGCGCCACCAACCAGGTCATGTGCATCACCCATTTACCGCAGGTGGCGTCACAGGCGCACCAGCATTATCGTGTACACAAACACACACACAACGGACAGTCCCGCACCGATGTTGCTGCGCTGGATGACAAACAACGCATCGAGGAAATTGCGCGCATGTTAAGCGGCGTGGAGATTACACAAAAGTCGCTGGAGAATGCCGAGGAGATGATTAAGCGCGCGCAAGCATGCTGACTGATGCCAGGCATCAGGAAGAATCATTTATGCTCACACAAAACCGTGAGCGGTCGAACAGTTTAAACTGCTCGCTGGCGATGCCGCTGCCAGCAAGGGTCAATCAGACGGGAGCGACGTCTTCAGCCTGAAAACCTTTTTCGGTTTTCGTTACACTGAATTCCACTTCCTGACCATCGTTCAGTGAACGGTAGCCTTCGCCACGAATCTGGTTGAAATGCACAAACACATCTTCGCCGTCTTTTCTTTCAATGAATCCAAATCCCTTGGAATTGTTAAACCATTTAACTGTTCCAGTTTCACGTTCAGCCATTACAGCTCCACTCTTCATGTAGTACAAGAGTGTTCATTCTATACCAGGGGTTTAGAAGAAAACAATAAGTGCTTGATATTTAACTAAATAAGAATATAACAACATGGTAAAACATAAACCGCCCCTGACATGCGTCAACCATGCCAGGGGCGGAGCCACGAACAACAGTCAGACGTTGACTGCGTTGGTTAAAGCGAACGCTCTTTCTGCAACGATTCGATACGACCAATCAACTCGGAAGGCTGTTGCAGGTTGTTGAAAAGTCTGTCGTAGTTCACCTGCAGCAGGCGTGAAAATGCAACACTGTCCGGCTCGCCCATCAACTGCGCCAGCGCCTGCAGGTTATCACCCCGCCCGGCCGCCGCCTCCTGTTTGATAGAAGCGATGCGCACATCAACAAAGCGGTTCAGCGTCACATCGGGTGTGACGGTATCCAGCGTGTCACTGGTGCTGGAAGTAATATCCGTAATGGTACAGGCCGACACGCCCAGTATCGATGCGGCGAGCAAACCGGTGGTGAGAATTTTTTTCATACGAACCTCCTGCCCGGGTGTAATGGATTGCTTTTCTTGTTATACCCGGATTCTGATTCTGGTCCAAAGTCCGCTTTAACGGGTGAATAGCGAAGTTTTATCGCTGTATGAGCAAGCGGTTTTCGCTACAGAAGCCCAGGCTCGGGTTAACCCGTTGTGATTTTTTGCCCCAGCGTCAGGCGATTGCCTTCCGGGTCAGTGATGTCGAACTCCTGTGAACCGTAAACGGTCTGGTAGAGTTCACCCGGCTTGAATTGATTGGCGCGCAGGTAATGATGCAGCTCGGCGACATTGTCGACAAAGTAATACAGCCGAATCTGTCCGGATGCGATATTTGCTGCCGGGTCGGCTTTTTCCAGCATCAGCACGACCTCACCGGATTGCAAGTGCGCCCAGGCCAGCTCCTGATCGTCATCGCGCCGGTTGAGAATAACGAATTGCAGGGCGCGCTGGTAAAACGCGAGGGTTTGTTCGATATGCTGGCAGGCGATGACCGGGATGCCGCCGAGAAGCTTCATGCTCAGTAGCGAACCAGAGCCGAACCCCAGGTAAAACCGCCGCCGAAGGCTTCAAGCATCAGTACCTCACCGCGTTTGATGCGGCCATCACGTACGGCTGCGTCCAGCGCCAGCGGCACCGACGCCGCCGACGTGTTGCCGTGCTTGTTGACGGTGACAACCACATGACCTTTCGACATGCGCAGTTTCTTCGCGGTGGCGTTGATGATGCGCAGGTTGGCCTGGTGTGGCACCAGCCAGTCGATATCGGACTTGTCGAGCTGGTTGTATTCCAGCGTTTCATCGACGATGCGGCCCAGTGTGTTAACCGCCATCTTGAATACTTCATTACCTTTCATCACGATGCCGCCGGATTCTTCCAGTAACAGATCCTTGCCGGTGGACACACCGTAATTCACCGTGAGCAGGTTTTCGTAACTGCCGTCAGCGTGCATGTGTGAAGACAGAATGCCGGGCTCGTCACTGGCTTTCAGCACAACCGCGCCGGCGCCATCGCCAAACAATACGCAGGTGCCGCGGTCAGTCCAGTCAACGATGCGCGACAGGGTTTCCGCGCCAACAATCAGGGCGCATTTTGTGTCGCCGCCCTTGAAGAAACGATCAGCAATGCCCAGCGCGTAAACAAAGCCGGTGCATACCGCCTGCACGTCGAACGCCGCGCAGCCGTGAATGTCGAGGCGTTGCTGCAACAAACAGGCGGTGCTGGGAAACACGCGGTCCGGCGTGGTGGTGGCGACGATGATCAGATCGATATCGTCCTTGCTGACGCCAGCGGCGTCCATCGCATTGCGCGCCGCTTGCTCGGCCAGGTCGACGGTGTAGACGCCATCGGGCGCAATGTGGCGCTGCTCGATACCGGTGCGCTCACGAATCCATTCATCGCTGGTATCGACCTTTTTTTCCAGATCTTTGTTGGTCACGATGTTATCGGGCAGATAACTTCCAGTACCGGCTATTTTTGCAAAACTCAAACGGCTTTCTCCAGCAGGGGTTCCATACGGGTGCGGATATGTTCCGGCACAGCTTTTTCAATTTCGATAACAGCGATTTCAATCGCATTGGCGTAGGCAAACACATCGGCGCTGCCATGACTTTTAATCACGATGCCACTCAGCCCCAGCAGGCTTGCGCCATTGTAGGCGCGCGGGTCGATGCGACTGCGAAACGCTTTCAGAACCGGCATGGCGATCAGCGCCGCCAGTTTGTTGTACAGGCCTTTGGTGAATTCCTGTTTCATGAAATGGCTGATCATCTTGGCCACGCCTTCCGAGGTTTTCAGCGAAACATTGCCAACGAAACCGTCACACACCACCACATCGGCAGTGCCTTTGTATATGTCATCGCCTTCAACATAACCGATGTAATTAATCGGCGCATTGACCAGATGCGCGTGTGCTTCCTTGACCTGGGCATTACCCTTGCTGTCTTCATGGCCTATGTTGAGC
>JALUTJ010000383.1 GCA_027057985.1 Chromatiales bacterium | reverse complement strand
CGACAAGCTCAATGTTTGCCAGGTCAACGTGGGTGAAGCTGAACCATTGAACATTGTTTGTGGTGCTGCCAATGTCAAAGCAGGCATTCGTGTTCCTGCAGCCCTGGTTGGCGCGGTGTTGCCGGGCAATTTCAGGATTAAAAAATCGAAGTTACGCGGCGTACCTTCTCATGGCATGCTTTGTTCCACTGCCGAGCTGGGGCTGAGTGAGTCTGCCGAGGGCTTGATGATCCTGCCCACCGATGCGCCCGTTGGAACCGATATTCGGGACTACCTGCAGCTCGATGATGTCATGATTGAACTGAGCCTGACGCCGAACCGGGCCGACTGCTTCAGTATTGCCGGTATTGCGCGTGAAGTCGGCGTGAGCAACCAGATACCCGTGAATGAACCGGCAATCCCGATCATCGAGGCAAAAACAGCAGACAGCATCGAGGTAAAGCTCGAAGCCGGCAAGGACTGCCCGCGTTATCTCGGACGCGTGATTCGTGGTATCAACCCGAAAGCAGAAACCCCGCTGTGGATGCAGGAGAAGCTGCGTCGCTCCGGTATTCGCAGCCTGGGTGCCGTGGTCGATGTGACCAACTATGTGCTACTGGAGCTGGGACAGCCGATGCACGCCTTTGATCTTGCCAGAATCGATGGTGCAATTCATGTGCGCTATGCCAGCAAGGGTGAAAAACTGGCTTTACTGAATGAGCAGGAAGTCAGCCTGGATGAAGACTGCCTCGTGATTGCCGATGATAAAAAAGCACTGGCCTTTGCCGGTATTATGGGGGGCAGTGAATCCGCAGTTGAGAATGACACAACCGATATCCTGCTCGAAGCGGCTCATTTCAACCCGCTGGTCATTGCCGGTAAGG
Source organism: Chromatiales bacterium (assembly GCA_027057985.1). GTDB lineage: Bacteria > Pseudomonadota > Gammaproteobacteria > UBA6429 > Thiohalophilaceae > JAGLTQ01. Next base: position 2,181 of record JALUTJ010000383.1, on the reverse strand, counting down.
CACGGCGTTTTGGCCTGCACACCGATTCCTCGCACCGCTTTGAGCGCGGTGTGGCGGCTTCTCTGCCGTTACAGGCCATAGAACGCGCCACGGCACTGCTACTGGATATCGTCGGTGGCGAGCCGGGCCCCGTGGTCAATGTCACGCGAGAAGCCGATCTGCCCGAGCGCAAGCAGGTAACCCTGCGTGCGGCTCGGGTGAAGCGGGTGTTGGGTATCGATTTGCCTGCCGATGAGATTACCGCCATGCTGACCCGGCTGGAGATGAACCCGGAAGTGACGAAGGAGGGCTGGCGCATTACCGCACCGGATTTCCGCTTTGATATTAGTATCGAGGAGGATCTTATCGAGGAAATTGGCCGCATTTTCGGTTATGACAACCTGCCGGCGAGCCAGACTTCCTCATCGCTGACCATGGTGGCCAAACCCGAGGCCCGGCTGGATATGCGCCGGCTCCGCCAGGCCCTGGTGCAACTGGGTTACCAGGAAGCCATTACCTACAGCTTTATCGACCCGGAATTACAGCAGATTTTTGCGCCCGGCAGCAAAGCCATCACCCTGGCCAACCCGATTTCGGCCGATCTGTCCGTGATGCGCACTTCTTTGTGGCCTGGACTGGTCTCGGCAGTGAAATACAACTTGAATCGTCAGCAAAGTCGTGTATCCTTATTCGAGTACGGTCTGAGCTTTGTTCCGCAAGGTGCTGATATTCAGCAGGAAAAAATGCTTGCAGGCGTTATTACCGGTGCTCGCTACCCGGAACAGTGGGCGGTGGCCTCAGAACCGGCCGATTTTTATGATATTAAAAATCACGTCGAAGCGGTGCTCAATGTCACCGGCAGGGGACAGGATTTCCGTTTTGAGCCGGCTCAGAACCCGGTTTTACACCCGGGACAGACCGCAGCTATCCGTGATATGGCAGCAGAAGACCAGCCGATCATTGGCTACCTGGGCGCATTGCACCCGGCATTACAAAAGAAGGCGGGGCTATCACAAAGAGTCTATCTTTTTGAAATTACAGTAAAAAATATTGAAAATGGGGCGATCCCGGCCTTTAGGCCATTATCGAAATTCCCGGCAATCCGCCGCGATATCGCCCTGGTCATGGATGAGACAATAACCGCACAACAAGTGCAGGATTGCATTGAAGAAGTGGCTGGCGATACACTGAGCAAATTCGAGTTGTTTGACGTGTATCGCGGCGAAGGTATTGATTCTGGACGAAAAAGTTTGGCTTTGGGCTTGACCTTGCAGGATCTTTCGCGCACTCTTACTGATACGGATGTCGACAAAGAACTCAATAAAATCATAGACGTACTGAAAAATCGTCTCGGTGCAACATTGAGAGAATAACGAAAATAATCGAGTGTAAAAAATGGCGTTGACGAAAGCCGACATGGCAGAACGACTTTTTGAAGAACTGGGACTCAACAAGCGAGAAGCCAAAGAACTGGTTGAAATGTTTTTTGAAGAAGTGCGAGATGCACTCGAAAATGGCCAACAGGTGAAATTATCCGGATTTGGCAATTTTGATTTAAGAGATAAAAAACAACGTCCGGGGAGAAACCCCAAGACAGGGCAGGAAATTCCCATTACAGCACGCCGTGTTGTCACCTTCCGCCCGGGACAAAAATTAAAAGCGAGAGTCGAAGCATATGCTGGAACCCACGAATAATAACGAATTACCGCCAATTCCGGGCAAACGCTACTTCACCATCGGTGAGGTGAGCGAACTCTGCGCGGTAAAACCCCATGTATTACGTTATTGGGAGCAGGAATTTCCACAGCTCAAGCCCGTCAAGCGCCGCGGCAATCGCCGTTACTACCAGCGCCAGGACGTGGTGATGATTCGCGAAATCCGCAGCCTGCTGTACGAGCAGGGCTATACCATTGGCGGTGCCCGTCTGCAGCTGAGCGATAATCAGCAAAAAGAAGCACCAAAGAACGATCCACAGATGATTCAGCAACTGCGCATGGAAATGGAAGAAGTACTGAAGATTCTGACCCTTTAATGCTTTACTCCACCTGCCGGTGGAGTATGATACGCATCCTTGTTTTGACCACCCACAACAGTTTCAAATCAGCCAGGTTCTCGGGGCGTAGCGCAGCCTGGTAGCGCACCACAATGGGGTTGTGGGGGTCGGAGGTTCAAATCCTCTCGCCCCGACCATAAATATAGCAC
>JALUTJ010000382.1 GCA_027057985.1 Chromatiales bacterium | reverse complement strand
CTTTTTCGCCTCGGGTGAATACATTGCTATCCGTAAACTGGGTGAAGAACTGCAAGAATTACTCGGCGAAGGTGCCTATATTCAGCGTGGCGAACGTAAACAGGAAGTCACATCCTTTAAACAGGTAATGGAATGGCTGATGGATGAAGCCCGTCGCGGTCAGCATATCCAGCGCTACAAAGGTCTTGGTGAAATGAACCCGGATCAACTCTGGGAAACCACCCTGGATGATCAGAATCGTCGCCTGTTACAGGTGCAAATTGAAGATGCGATTGCGGCAGACGAGATTTTCACTACCCTGATGGGAGACCAGGTTGAACCACGGCGTGACTTTATTGAAGCTAACGCACTCAATACCGCGAACCTGGATGTGTAAAAAGATTTAACTCGCTTAAAATTAATAACTGCGAAGCTGCCCCACCAGGATACCCTGGATTTTGACCCGGGAAGGATCGTAAATCATGGGCTCAAGTTCCTGATTTTCGGGGCTGAGTTCAATCCTGCCATCTTTGAGTTTCTTAAACCGTTTTAAGGTTGCTTCCTGATCATCGATCAGTGCCACCACAATATCGCCGAATTCAGCGGTATTGCGGGGCTCGATTATCACGATATCTCCATCGAGAATGCCTATGTCGATCATGGAGTCGCCCTTGATTTCGAGGGCATAGCGATCCTTGCCAACAAACATTTCGGTCAGGTTGATTTCCTGTTGATCATGGATCGCTTCAATAGGTTGGCCAGCGGCAATTCGTCCCACTAACGGGAGGGTTGTGGAGTGTTGCAGTGCATTATCAGCAAGACGAATTCCGCGCCAGCCGCGCTCGGGTTGTGCCAACAGGCCCTGGTTACGTAAATTCTGTACATAGCGGTGAATCGTGCCCTTGGAACGAATATCCATGGCTTCACCAATTTCAACCAGGGTTGGGCTATGGCCATGCTTGATAATAAAAGCATGGATAAAGTTCAGAATACGTTTTTCCAGCAGGGTTGGCATTTTTGTTCTCTAATTGTTCTCAATATGGATAAGCATAGAGGACAAAAAGAGAACTTTCAAGTAAAAAAGGGAAAAAAGCAGAATTAAAAATGTGACCAGATATTATCCGTAGTTTCGCCTGTCGTTTCAGCTTCAATATTCTTGCTGTTGGCTTTTTCCTCATTACCACTGCGGCTTTCGAGAATCTCGTAAACATCAAAAGCAGGGTTACTATGAAGCTTGTTTTTCAGGTGGATGCTGGAGTGCTGAGCATGGTGTTCAAGTTCCAGTTTACGGCCATTGAGCTGGGTTGGCAGGGTGGGAACGAAAAGCATCAGTTTTTTACGCTCCAGCCCCAGCAAACAAGGTAAGGGCTTACTCAGTATATTATTGGCTTCATAACGAATCGAGACAGGCAGTACATTGTGCGACAGGACTCGCAGGCCAAACTGTACGTCCCCTCTTTCACTAAAGTGCAACCACTTCACCTGGCATAGTGCCCAGGGAGCCAGCGCATGTTCTCGCACTGCGACAAGTTCATTATGCTTGAGACTATCAACCTTGTTAGCATTGACACTGAGGCGATAACCATCGTCGCTGTAGTCCAGCAGAATACTGCGGGTAAATTCATAAACCTTGAAGACACCACTTTCCGTCCAGTGGGCCTGAGGGATTTCTTGATTGAGAGAAGTGGTATAAACCTGTTCCCAGACATCTTTCTCTTCTTCAGTGCTACCAAGAAAATGCGCCAGGTTCAGGGTATCAGACTTTGATGTAGTCACCGGTTCAATGGTGAGAGTTGAAGCAAAATCAATATTGTTATCAGGCGCGTCGTCACTGCATTCATCATAGGCAGGCTGTTCATGTTGATTTAGCACAAAATGAATACCACTGATAGTAGTAATAATATCGACAAAACCTTTACCCGGATGCCGGGGTTGTACCCGCATTTGTTGACGCGACCAGGTTTTTAACAGGGTTTGTAGGGTTGTTCTTGATAACGGGTTTTTCTTTACAGTAATGGAATCATTTTCACCCATTTTTTGCAGCAATTGCAGCAAAAAGGCCTGTAAGCGATGGGTCAACAGGAACAGGGTATCTGTTGAGATAGTTTTGTCTTTCATGGCTTCAGCAAGATGAGGCGGTTCATCGCCGAGCAGGTTAAAAGCAAAGCTGGAAGATTTTTCACCCGGTCTGGTTTTAATATCACAATAGCTAATCCAGAGTGACAGCAAGGCATTTACCCGCTGCATATTTTTCTGCCCTAGATCATTGGCCTGGATCAATGATAGTAATAACAGTTTTTTAAACTGGAACAGAATACTGGTTTTGCTTTTACTGGTTTCAAAGCTAATGAATTTTTTATCCAGCAGGCCATAATTTTGAGCCTGTTGATAAAGCCAGTAAGCAGTGTGCCAGCTACCTTTTGCCTGCGGGTGATAAGAAAGCCGGTAGGTACAGAACAGCTGTGACTGGTAAATAAAGGCACGGTGCAGTGCCTGGGCAAAAGGTTTTTTCCAGCCAAATGGTTTTTGCTTGAGCAGGGCTTTTATAATATCCAGATAAGCCACCAGACATTCATTGAGCAGGGACTGGGTGACATGAATGACATTGCGGGTTTTCTTGCTTAGTGGCAGGGAAACATGGCTAAAGTATTTCGACAAACGCGGGTAAAGAAGATGCAGGGTTGGTGAAATGGTTTCAAGGAAAACCAGTTTCTGCTGCAGCGGGCTGTCCTGCTTATTGAGCTGTTTTAGAGCATGGTAGATCTGTTTTGTTGTTTCACCCGTGCTCCCCAGAGGTAAGTCTGCAATCCATTTTGATACCACGGTGGGTCTTAAATCCATTTTTGCCTGTCCAGTTGTCTCAGTGTTCATTCATATAGTTCTGTGTTGTAGCCAGATGAAAGTCAGCACCGAACAGCTGAGACCAGTTCATTACAGGCTAGTATTAATCTGGGGGAGGATTAGTAATAATATTAATAGGAATAAAAATCAGCACCAACAAACTGTGATAACAATTAACATTTGTTAACAATCATACGAAAAAATTGTGGGTATTTGGCGGAATTTTTGTAATGGAA